>NZ_JBISDI010000045.1:0-29354 GCF_051162045.1 Anaerozeibacter quisquiliarum | reverse complement strand
GTCTCGACGCCTTCGGCTACGACCTGTGCATCGCGCAAGCGGGCATAGCCGATGATGCTGCTGAGCATACCCTGACGGTTGTCCTCCTGATCGGCCCCGCGCACCAGCGAGGCGTCCAGCTTGATTAGGCCGGGCGACAGCGCGATCATCAAGGATTCGCAGTTGCCGGTTATGTCGCAGCCGTTTACCGCAATCATGCCCGCCCAATCCTTGACGAGCGCCGCCTTGCGCGCGACGTCCTCGGCCTCGCTCTCGTCCACTTCGAGCACGATCCGATCCAAATAGGGCGCGTACTGCCGCGCGAACTGATCGGCGTCCTCCTTAGACAGCGCCTGGCCCGTGATCGACGGGATGAGCGCGCGCTGTCCGGGCGCGATGTCGCCGCGCGCGGCCCGCTCGGCGAACGCGGCCATCGCGCCGAACCAGGTGATGCGCTCGAGTTGGTACAGCTTGCCTTGCGCCTGCGCCAGGCGCAACACATCCTTGCGCGTCTTGAACTCGCTGACCTGCGGGCGCATTTGAAGCTCATAACCATAGACCGATCCGTCCGCCGCCGACAGCACGGGCTGGAAGGCATATTTGACCAACGAGTAGTCGATCAGCTTGTTGAACGCCTCCATGCCGTATATCACCGAGGTATCGCTCAGATAATCGGCCTTGTCAAACTCGTTGAGCCGGCCCTTGCGGTTGTGCTTTACGTGGTACATGGCGTGATCGGCGTAGTGCAGCAGCTCCTGCCAGGTGTCGGCGTCGCGCTTGTACCAGGCGATGCCGCCCGAGACGCGGATGCCGTAATCGATGTTGCCCGGCAGGAAGAACGACTGGCGCTTGAGGTTGTTCCAACCCTTCCGGATCGCGGCACGGCCCTGCTCGATCGAGTCAAAGCCGTACAGCAAGGTATAGAATTCATCGCCCGAGCGCCGCGCCGAGACCGCGTTGCCCATGGCCATGGCGGAAAAATACGTCAGGCATTCGGACAGCGCGATGATGTAGCGGTCGCCGCACTCGTGGCCGTAGGTGTCGTTGACGTACTTGAGGTTGTCGAGGTCCCACATAATCAGCGCGGCGAACTTGAGGTCGCGCCCCGAGGTGAACAGCTCGCTGAGCTTCTGGTGGAACGCCCGGCGGTTATACAAATTGGTCAGCAAGTCGTAGTCGCGCTCGTACTCGATCTGTTGCTTGGCCAGCACGTCGCGCGTCACGTCGGACACCGCGCCCAGCGTCTTGCCGTTTTCCTTGAGCAGCGTAAGCCCCACCCAATGGGTGCCGCCGCGACCCGATTCGATCTTGTAGATCTGTTCGCGTGGATCCACCAGCCGCAGCGCGAGGCCGTCCATCAGCTGGTCAAACAGCGCGCGCGGGATGAAGCAGTCCGCGCCCGCCGGGCGGTCGGAATCGGGCAAGCCCATCACCTGGAACAGGTTGTCGCTCACAAACACCCGATCGGCGCCGTCGTCGTACTCGAACACGCCGATCGATGCCTTGGTCATCGAGAGGATCTTCGAAATTTTGGACGAGGATTCGGCCACCGACTCGCTCAGCGCCTCGATCGAGCCGGTCAGCTCGTCGATCTCCCTGATGCCCAGCTTCTTAAGCGCCAACGGCTGGTTGGGGTCGCTCTGCCTGAGGTCTTTCAGCACCGAGGTAATGGGGCTGGTGACCATGCGGCTGGCGATCGCCACGGCGACCAGCCCCATCACCAGCGCGAGGGCGGTGATGAAGAGCGCCGCCCGAAAAATCTGGGTAGAAAAGCTTAGGAGTTCGTCCCGCTCGACCACGGCAATCAGCGACCATTGCTCGCCGTGAAAGGGTGTGTTGATGTGGTAGAGGTTCAGATCCTGCACGCAGCCGAGCGTCTGCCCCAGATCGCCCGGCGCGCCCTCGAGCACGCGCGTGGGGCCATGGACGCCGTCGCCCAGCGTCAGCGCCTCGGGGCTGCCGAGCGCGCCCCACAGCGCGCCGACCGCGCCCACGCGCCGGTAGCGATCGCCGTCCCGGGTGACGCCCAGGTAATAGGCGTTGCGCGCGCCGGGCAGCGGCTCGCCGGTATTGAGCAGCGAGAGCAGGTAGGACTCGGTGATGTCCACGCCCAGCACGCCGATCACCTGCCCGCCGTCCAGGATCAGCGGAATGGAGTAACTGATGACGCGTATGTCCGCGGGGCCCAGCCGATGTCCGGGAGACCAATAGCCAAACAGATCGCTTTCCTTGCTGCCGTGCGCGCGCGCGGCGTTGAGCGGCGCGAAGAAGAAGCGCGCGTCGGGGTCGTCCTCGCCCGAGAAGCTGAACGCCGGCTGCCAGTAGGCATCAAAGGTCAGCTTGTGCAGCTTTGAGATGTCGGGCATGCCGCGCTCTACCATGATGTCGGTATTGTTGATCGAGTAGTTCGAGGGGTCCAGGTCGCGCAGGTAGTAGCCCGCGCGGGAGGAGCCGGTCGGATCGGACTTGAGCCCCGGCCCGTCCAGCACCACGAAGGCCCCGGTCACCATATTCTTGCGCAGCATGTACAAGAGGTCGGGCACCAGCCGCTTGACCAGCCGCGCATTGAACTCGGCGTCGCGGCCGATGTCGCTGACCGAAGCGCGCGACTCCGCCAATGCGCGCCGCAGCTTGCCGAGCACCGAAAGCTCGGTTTCGCGCACGTCCGACCACTTGCGCAGCATTTCGCTTTCGAGCGACTGCCGACGCCCGGCTGTGCGCTCGGTCAGCATGTCGTAGGCGAGGCGGTCCGCATGGGCGATCACATTGCCGCGCCAGAACAACACCATGTAGAGCAGCGATTGCAAAATCATGACCGCGAAAACCGGTACGAGCAAACGCGCAAGAATGGTTTCGTGCATCCTTTGCCTGCGTGCAGGTGTGGCGGGCGAAGGATCATCGGTCATGGGCGCACCTCTAAGGGATAATCGAATACCGCCGCATTCAACGCTTCGGAAAACGAGGCATACCAGGTGTCGAAATGCTCATCGCAGTCAAAGCGGGCGAGCGCCTGCTCGTAGGGGAGGCCGGTTGCCACCAGCCCGCGCACCTTGATCCGGTCGGCGTCGGCCTGCTGCTGCATGAAATCCGCAAGCACCGCGCGCGCGCGGCTGCCGCACCTGAATGCCTTGGTGGTGTAAAGCCGACTGTGCTGTACCGTGTCCGCGCCCACGTGCAGCGCTTCTTTCATGAGCGGCGATACGTCCAGATTCGATTGGGCGAGGAACCGGTCGAGCGCCTCGCGCGTGCTGGCCACGGCGGCCACCGGCAGGTAGCCGGTGCCCAGGCAGAAGCGCATGTTTTGTTCGGGCTGGGTGAACCAATTGAGAAACAGCGCAGCGGCGCGCTCGCGCGCCTCGGTGGACTTGACCACCGCCATGCCTGCGCCCTGCTGCACCGCGCAGGGCGCGCCGCCCTCGAACACGGGCAGCGGATATGCCGCCGCCTCGATCGGATAGGTCGAGGCGTCCGGGCGGGTGACCTCGCGGGGAAAGTAGAGCACGCCGCTCGTCGCGCCCACCAGCGCGATGATGTCGCCGGTCTTGGCGTCGTCGGAGCGGAAGCGCCCGATCGCTGCGTAGTGGCCGCTGATGTAGGGCACGTAGTAGCTGTCCCACAGCCGGCGGATCGTGGACTTGTTTAAGGTGAGCGCGACAGTACCCGCCTGCGCCTTGAGCAGCTCGTCGCCCAGTTGCAGCGCGCCGATAATCATGTGGTTGGCCAGCGCGTCGCGCCCGAAGAACGCCTTGCCGTCGTTGGGCGCCTCTGTCTTGGCGTCGGTCCATTCGTAGTAGGCGCGGGACAGCCTGCGTATGCCCTCCCAGGTCGCGAGTTCCGCATCGCTCGCATCGGTTTCGCGCGCGAACGCGTCCCAATCGGTCTTATTGAGCAGCAAGAGCTCGGTGGACTTGGAGACCGGCAGGATCATCAACAGACCGTCCTCGAACGCGCCCTCGGACAGATAGGCCGGTACGAAGCGCGCGAGGTCGTCCTCGCTCAGGTACTGCTTCAGGTCGACCGCCTGGCCGCGCCCGTAGATTTCGTAGGCGGTATCGGCGTAAGCCGCGAATATGTCGGGCACCTGCCCCGCGCCTACCTTGCAGTCGATCGCGTCGATCACCTTGCCGCTCAGTTCGTCCACCGTGCCCTGGCTATAGGCCTCGACGCTCACGCCGGCATCGTTGCCCGCGCCCGCGTTGAACTCGGCGACCAGTTCGTCGAACATCTGCTTCTGCGCGCCGTTATAGTAATGCCACAGCGTCAGCTTGACCGGAGGCGGGACCGGCTCGGCCGAGCAACCGGACAAAAAGACTATGGCGGCGACCGAGAAGCACAGCAAAGCCGGCCGGACGTGCCTGTAAGCAGCCATTCTATCCACTCCCGCAGCATTTCATCCATGACAAACAATTCCAGTATATTATACCAGATGATTATGCAGAATGCAATAATGATTTGCATCGAACTCATAGAAATCCAGGTTATCGCCGATTAAAGTACGCGTACGGCGGTGAGGGGAATTTCCGTCAGATCGCGCTTGCAAAAGCCCAAGGCGTAGCAACGCTACGTCGAGGATTTTGCGGGCGGGAAATGGCGGAAATGCAGCAGCCGCCACGCGCGGAATTTGATCGGCATATCGGCATATATGTAGTATAGCACAGTTTTTCGTGAATGTCTACTATCGGATACATTTGCGATTGATTTCTTCACTACACTTTCTTTGAGAGGGGGGCGTGATATATGCATTTTTCCAGTCGGGCGGTGGGCGAGGCCATTCGGAAGCAGCGCAAGGAAAAGGGCCTGTCGCAGGAGGTGCTGAGCGGGCTTTCAGGCATGGGGCGCTCTCATCTGGCCATGATCGAAACGGGGCGGAAGCGCGCGAACCTCGAAACCGTGTGGAGGATCGCGTGCGCGCTTGAAATGCGGCCCTCCCAACTGGTCGAACGGATCGAAGAAGAGGTGGGGCCCCGCGCGTCGGACCGAGCCTGACCGGAGTCGATAAAAGAAGGGCTGCAGCGCCGATGATATGCTACGGCCCTTTGCCTGTTTTATGCCAGCCGGAATCCGTGGGGATGCAAGAAGAACCCGGGGAGGCCGTCGAATGGCTCAATACAGAGAGATTCTCCGGCTGCGCGCTTTGGATAAACAGCTTTCCCTTCCCAATATCAGAATAGTTTCTGCAAAACGGCCTGAGCGCCTAATGAGACAAATACCACAGAGGTATCTATGCACACCCCTAAGAACATCGGTTTCCAACCAACACCTCGGACTTCCTGAACGCTTGTTTTCAATCCGATTGCGCTCAGCGCCATGACCATAAACAGTTTTGACAGGAAGGACACGCCCGCCACGACATTCGCGGGGACCAAGCCCGTGCTTTTTACCGCCACCATGCCCAGGAACATCAGGATGAACCACGGGAAGATGGATGTGACCCGGACCTTTTGGGAATTTTGCGCAGACTTGGCCTTGGTTCTGGCGTGAATGTAGGAGAAGGCCAGCACGACAGGAACAATGAAGAGCGTGCGCGTCAACTTCACAATGACGGCGAAGCTTCCCGCGATTTCCGAAAATCCATAGCCGGCGGCGACGACGGACGAGGTATCATTGACGGCCGTTCCGGCCCATAGCCCGTAGCTTGTATCGCTCAAGCCAAGCATGCGGCCAATCCACGGGAACGCAATCACCGTCAGCAGATCAAACATAAAGGTGGCGGATATCGCGTAAGCAATGTCCCGGTCATCCGCTTCAATGGCGGGACCGAGCGTGGCCACCGCCGTGCCGCCGCAAATGGCCGTGCTCGCCGAAAGCAAACTGGACAGCTTCCAATCGACCTTGAAGATCCGCCCCAAAATGTAGCCGCCGCCAAAGGCTGTTGCGAGGGTAACCGCCATGAGCAACAGGGCGTATTTGCCCACCATCAGCACTTGGGAAAAGCCCAGGGAGATGCCCATCAGGATGATCCCGAGCTTCAGAATTTTCGAGGATACAAATGTGACGCCCGCCGACATTTGCGGGATCTTTTCTAAAACCGGGTGCATCAGCATGCCCAAGACCAGCGCCAGCACGCTGGAGCCAATGATATCCCCCGGAATCAGGCGGCCCAGCCACAGGGAAAGTACGCCCAGTGCCAGCGTAAACAGGAAACCAACGCCGTATTGTTTGTATTTCGCCATCACAAAAAGATCCTTCCTCAATTGAATTCACCAAATCACGCTTGATTATAACCGCGCACAGGCATAAAATCAAATTATGATTATTTATGTTTCCATCACGTGAGTTTATGGAGTGATCGCCATGCTGGATTTCAGGCACGAAACATTTCTGGCACTTTGCCGGATCAGAAGCTATACCAAGACCGCCGAGGCGCTGCATTTGACCCAGCCCGCGGTGACGCAGCACATCAAGGCGCTCGAAGCTCACTACGGGAACCGCCTGTTTACGTATGCCGACAAGACGCTTACCCTCACAGCGCATGGGGAGTTGCTGTACAAATTTGCCGCCACGGTCGCTGCCGACCGGGACACGCTGGCTGAGATGCTGCGAAAGGAGGCCCTGTCCGCCCCTCCCTTGCGGTTTGGGGCGACGCTCAGCATCGGTCAATACATTATGCCGGACATCATGGAGCAGATTTTGCTGAAAAAGCCTGACACCCCGGTTTCCATGCTGGTGGAAAACACCCAGCATCTGCTGGACAAACTGGATCGCGGAGAAATTCAATTTGCGCTCATCGAAGGGCTTTTCGACAAAGCGGCATATCATTCCGAATTGTTTGCCATAGAGCCATTTGTCGCGGTATGCTCTGAGCAGTCGCCTCTTGCGGACCATCCGGTATCCTTTCAGCAACTCACCCGGGAGAGCTTGATTGTTCGGGAACAGGGTTCGGGAACGCGCGAGATTTTCGAGCATCTGCTGCAAAAGCATAACCTATCCATCACCAGCTTCCCAAGGATCATTGAAATAGGAAATATGGAAGCGATCAAACAACTGGTAAAAAGAGGGTTGGGCATTACCTTTCTGTACCAAGCCGCCGCCAGGACGGAGCTGAAGCAAGGCGACATGAAGCGGCTGAACATCGCCGATGGAGAAGCTCAGCATGAATTCAATTTTGTTTTCCTGAGAAACAGCCAACACGCTCCGGAGTACCTGGCGTGGTTTCACGAGTTCAGAGAGCATTACGATGGGGCCCATGACAGGAAGCCTTAGGTGGCCGCAGATCCATTCTGACGCTGCCCGGCGGGTGTTTTTGCGCCCGCTCGCGCCGCAAAACCTTCGATGCAGCACCGCCATGCCTTGGCTTTTGAAAGCGCGATCCGACGAAAACTCCCCGCGCCACCGCACGCGTGCTTTAATCAGCGCTTACCTGGATGCCGAGTTCCGAGCCGCGCCGGAAACTCCCCGTTCAGGCAGACGAAGGCTGGTAGAATTGTGCATTTCAGGCAGGATATGTGCGTTTTGCTTGACATTTGCTCGTGGCGCGTGGTAGGCTGAGTGACAAGCCGTCCGATGGGCTGAAACCTTGCCGGCGCCGCCCTTCGGTTGCCGCGCCGCCTGTCGAATTCTGGCGCGATCAGATTGCTTGTTTTTAGCGTCCCGAAGATTTCGTTCTGTTTCCGATGCCGATGTTGCGGGCAACTGGAGGAAACCATGCAAATCCTTTTGGATGACGACAAGGTGTGGACGGAGGGCTACAAACGCCTGCCCAGCGGTTTGCTGCGGATTCCATCGCTGTATATGATCGGGCATGCCAAGCATACCAAGGCATGGGATCCCCTCATAACCCACTATCACAAAACGCTGGAGATCGTGGTGCTGGTCAACGGGCACCAGCAGTATTTCCTCAACGGATCGCTCTATGCGCTCCAAGGCGGCAATATGTTCGTGACCTTCCCGAGGGAGGTGCACGGAAACGGAGACCTGCCGCAGAACGCCTGCGAGTTTATCTGGTTTCAGTTGGACATGGAGCCCGGCGCGAATTTTCTTGGCTTATTGGGCGATATGGGCGCAGACCTGTACCGGCGCATCGCCAACACCAAGATGCGTGTACACAAGGTAAGCACGCAGAGTATACGCTTGTTGCAGCGCGCCTGGGAATGCCTCAGCGCGCAAGACGAGGGGAAAAGGCTGCTGGGGTATACTTCGCTCATCAGCTTTCTCGTGGAGAGCTTTTCCATGCAGCCCGAGGGCACGGACAACCGCGCGATCACCCCCGATATCAAGCACGCGCTGGGTTTCATTCAGCGAAACCTGAGCGTGCACATCAGCGTCGTGGACATAGCCGATGCCTGCCAGTTGTCCGAGTCGCGCTTTAAGGCGAAGTTCAAGGAGCAGATGGGCATTACCCCTTTGCACTACGTCAATTCGCTGAAGATCGATCTGGCGAAAAAGATGCTCAAGGAAAGCGACATATGCATCACGGAGCTCGCCTTTATGCTGGATTTTGGCTCCAGCAATTACTTTACGTCCGTATTCAAGCAATACACGGGCTACGCGCCGCAGGACTTCCGCAGGGCGGAATTTCACATGGTCGAGGAGTAGCCAAGCGCGCGGCGACTCCGATTGCGACGCATTTCGAGCGGCTGGTTGATGCCAATTTCAACCACGGGCACATCCGTCAGGCGGCGCCTTTCCCCCTGCCGCGCCGAGCGGTACCGAACCGCCGGGCGGCGCGCGGAAACTTGACGGCGCCCGGCCCTTGGCAACGAGATGAAAGAATACGCGGGAAGGGCATTTGACACGGGTCATGAGGGGATGAAATATCGTACTTGATACTTTTTTGAATGAATTCAGGGTTCGAACTCATTACAATCAAAACAGCAAACAAGCGGCCAGCCTGCACGATCCGCGGGGGTTCGCTTGAGAAATGACATATAGAAAAGATGTATGTTCGATGAAGAAGGCTCTTGGCTTGGCGCTCGCATTGATGCTGGTACTTGGCATGTGCATTGGCGCGGGGGCCAGCGCGGAGGGCGCGCTCTCGGGCACGATCACCCTGGCCAGCAATGAGGACGCGGTGGATATCTGGAACCAGATCGCCGCCAGATTCCAGGCGAAGTATCCCGACGCGAAGCTGGAGGTCACGCCTTTTGTGGATTACACCGCGCTCAACCAGAACGTGATGGCTGCCCATCAGGCCGGTGACGATTTCGACCTGATTACCGTCAACCACGTGGATACGCTCACATTCATCAAGGGCGGCCTGTTGCTGCCCCTCAACGATCTGTTGAAGGCCAACGGCACGGACATCGATTCCATCATCATGGGCAAGCTGGAGGACATGGGCAAGCTTGGCGATGTGGCGTACACCGTGCCCATCGATACCGACACCCGCATCATGCTGGTGAACACCGACCTGTTCGCCAAGTACAACCTGGCTGTGCCCGCTACGATGGATGAAATGCTGTCGGCCGGCAAGGCAATCTCCGAGGCCAACAAGGGCGATTACGTATTCACGGATGAGATGTGCACCAACGGCGACTATTTCTCCACGTATGAGGCGGGCATCTTCCTGCAATCCTGCGGCGGGCAGCTGTACACCGTGGATGAAAACGGCAAGGCCACCGCGACCATCGATACGCCGGAAATGCGCCGGTACCTGACGTTTATCAGCGAACTTATCAAGTACATGCCCGAAGACTGCACCACCAATAACGACGCGCGTTCCGCTTTCCGGGAAGGCAATATCGGCATGTACACCTTCGGCCCGTGGGAATATAACGCCATGGATCTGTCACAGCTGTCCTTCGGCTATACGCTCACCAAGGTGCCCGCCGGCTCCGCCGGTTCCGTGTCCACCTCGGGCGGCTTCCAGCTGGGCATTGGCTCCGGCACCAAGAATCCCGAGCTGGCGTTCGCTTTCCTTAACTTCCTCATCAACGACCCGGAGTGCATGTCCCTGATCGGATCCACGGGTCTGCCCACCATCGAGAGCGCGTACAAGGCCGGCATGTTCGCCGACGACAAGTACAAGGTGTTCATGGAGCAGCTTGCCTCCTCCAACCTGCCGCAGAAGCCCGTCGCCAATCTGGGCGAAGTCGTGGCCGCCTTCACCGGCTATTGGAACGAGATGTGCGTGGGAAACCTCACCGTGGATCAGGTCGTCGCTCAGGCGCAGCCCGCCGTGCAGGCCTTGTTGGACGAGAATAACTGACCTACAATCCGTCGGAAAGGGCGGTCAGCCGCACAGCTGTCCGTCCTTTCCTTACCCCGGACAGGAACGGAGGATTGCCGTTGAACAGGACGCAGAAACTGTTGCCCTACGCGTTGGTGGTGCCGGGCATTGCGCTGCTTTGCGTATTGATGTTCTACCCCTTCCTGCGCAACGTGGCCTACGGCTTTACCAACTACAAGCTCGCCAATCCTGATTTCAGTTATGTGGGCTTTGCCAACTATGTCGAGGCCGTTTCCAGCAAGGAGTTTATCCAGACGCTGCTCACTACGCTTTTATGGGTGTCGCTCAACCTCGTATACATGGTACTGCTGGGCACGCTGGCCGCCATGCTGATGAACAGCAGGCAGATCAAAGGCGTTTTTCTCTTGGAACTCGTGCTGCTGCTGCCGTGGGTGCTGCCCGAGGCCGTCACCGGGTATACCTGGAAACTGCTGTTGAATTACAAAAGCGGTATCTATTATAAAATGCTCCTGTCCCTGTCGATTATCCCTGAAAAGTACGACATCTTCGCTCATGCCACATCGGCGATGCTCGCGTGCGTGTCGGCCAACGTGTGGCGTTCGTTCCCGTTGGTGGCACTCACGACGCTCGCCAAACTGCGTACGCTTCCCACCGAACAGGTGGAGGCGGGCGTATTGGACGGTGTAAACCGCCGCCAGTTGTTTTTCCATATCGAGTTGCCCCATATCCGCCCGGTGCTTTTGTCCGTCGGCACGCTGTGCTTTATCTGGACGTTCAACGCATTTGGCATCATCAGCGTCATGACCAACGGCGGGCCCGCCAAAGCGACGCAGGTGGTGTCCGTATTGATGCAGAAGGCCGCGTTTCAGTTCTTTGACTATTCCATGGCGTCCACCTACGCGATGCTGATACTGCTGATTCTGGTCACGGTGGTGCTGGTACTCAATGCGCTGCCGGCGCTGTTATCAAGGGCCGTGTCCGGCGGGAGGGAGAAGCGCCATGTGCTATAAAAGGGCCTCCAAACCCGGGCTCGCGTTGCGGTATGCCCTGTTTATCCTGGTGCTTCTCTTTACGGTGTTTCCCATCTACTGGATCGTATCCTGCTCCTTTCGGGAGACGGACGAGATTCAGCGCGTCACGATTTCCGTGCTCCAGAAGACATTCACCTCGGCCCATTATGTGGACGCGTTCACGAAGATCGGTCTATGGACGAGCCTGGGCAACAGCGCCGTCATCACGCTGGGCACGGTGCTCATCACCATACCCATCGGCCTGCTGGGAGGGTACGCTTTTTCCAGGCGGGCTTTCCGCGGCCGGCACTTCATGCATTCGCTGGTCATGCTTACGCAGTTCATTCCCGTGGTCGCCTACATCGTGCCCCTGTATCTGGTGATGAGCCGGCTTCGGCTGCTCAAGACGATCTACAGCCTGTTGATTACCTACCTGGCCACCGCCTATCCCATGGCGACGATCCTGCTGATCGGCTATGTGCAGGATGTGCCCGATTCGCTGGAAGAGGCCGCCCTCATCGACGGCTGCGGCCCCCTGCAGGCGATGCTGCGCATCGTGTTCCCGCTGGCCATCCCGGGCATCATTACCTCCGCGGTGTTTGTGTTCATCAGCATCTGGCAGGAGTATTTCATCGCCATGTCCTTTGTGAGCAAGGACTCGGCGCGCACCGTTTCCATGGCCATGAAGAAGTTTGTTTCGGCCCATGGAGCCGATTGGGGCGGCATCATGGCCGCCTCCGTGATTTCGACCATTCCGGTTGTAACGCTGTTTGTGCTTTTCCGTAAGAAGCTGACTGACAATCTGGCCGGCGGAATAAAAGGATAAGGAGCATCGACCATGAAGAGAATCGTTAACTGCACACAGTCGGCGCATCTGGATCTGTTTTGGATGGCACGGATGGACCGCTGCATGGACATGGGCGCGCAGATCATTGAAGACGCCGTCGTGGATCTGCTGGCCGACGCCGGGAAGTACTTTTTTGTGGAGACGGTGCGCTTTTTGGAATACTACCTGGATCGCCGCCCCGAACGGCTTCAGGACGTGCGGAACCTGATGCGGCGCGGCCAGTTGGAGGTGGGCGCGTGCTACACCGACAGGTTGGAAAACCATCACGACGGAGAATCGCTGGTGCGCAATGTGCTATATGGCAAGCGGGTGCTCAAGGCCCTTACGGGGATGGACAGCGGCATCGTCGCCCATCCGGATCTGCCGGGACTTGCGGAGCAGACGCCGCAGATTTACCGTCAGGCGGGGGTCAGGTACTATACGTTTGCGCGCGGATACTGCGACGGCGCGCGCTTCCGTTGGGCCGCGCCCAATGGGGAGTGGATGATCGCCTACAATTATCCCATCCACTATTCGTATTATGATTATGACCGGCTTTACGATCGCCTCGACGCCGTGGAGCGGGCCACCCAAAGCGACGCGCCGCTCATCAGCTTTTCGGCGGGCGATCTTGGGCCCTATGGCACATTCCAACGCCCCGGCCACCCGCGTGAAAAGAGCGCCGACATTCTGGCCGAATT
This sequence comes from Anaerozeibacter quisquiliarum, assembly GCF_051162045.1. Classification (NCBI taxonomy): domain Bacteria; kingdom Bacillati; phylum Bacillota; class Clostridia; order Eubacteriales; family Anaerozeibacteraceae; genus Anaerozeibacter; species Anaerozeibacter quisquiliarum. Next base: position 16,709 of record NZ_JBISDI010000045.1, on the reverse strand, counting down.
CAACCGCCGCGACAAAGCGCGTGAATTCCGCTTCGCGGGCGTCGAGGAAACGCTTCGCGCCATGCCCGAGGACAACCTGCCCACCTATAGCGGCGAGTGCCCATGCAAATGGGGCACGTACGGTTCGGCAACCAATGTGACCTCCTTTCAGCAGGACAAGCGTCTGAGCGCGGCGCTCACCGATGCGGAAAAGCTGCTGGCGCTGCTCTCGCTCAACGGCATATGCGCGGATCAATTCACAATGCCGCATCCCTTCTGCCTTTTGGAGCGTCCGCACATGCTTCGAGACTATTACGACGCGAAAGTTCGCCCCCAGAACGCGCGGGAGTGGCTGGATTTCGCGTGGAGGCTGCAGCTGGTAACGCAGGATCACAACTACGGCGGCATCGATGGCGCCGCTTCCGCGTTCGACCGCATGGTGTATAAAAAGGTAGCGCTGGATGTCGCGGAGCGCCTGACGGCTCACGGCATGCACAAACTGTGCGGCGCAATTGACGTCGGCGCCGGCGTCGTGGCGCTGAACACGCTCAACTGGAAACGCGTGGGCCGTGTAAACCTAAGCGGCGAGGCGGGCGTATTTGATGCGGCCATCGGCGCGGACGGCGCCGTATACCCCATCGCACGCGACGCCCGGGGCTGCTATTTTGAACCGGAGTTGGACGCGCTCGCCTACGGGCACTTCCGCATTGAGGAACGGCCCGCGCCGGCCCAGACAGAGGATGGCATTTGGGAAACCGATCGCGACGTTACCCTGCAAAACCGCTATTACACCGCCGTATACGGCAAGGCGGAGGGCGGCCTTGTCCGGCTTGTGGACAGGGAAAGCGGGCTGAACCTGCTGGGCGAAACGCCGCTGGGGGTGTTTAGCCTGTATGCCGACCCCTCCAACGACGTGCATGAACTGAACCATCAAAAAACGCTGCTGGATACCACGCTCGGCAAGCCGCTTGCGGTTAAGTTCGGGCAGGACAGTTTGTGCGCATGGCTGCGCTGGACCGGCGAGGTCTGCAATTCAAAGGTTTGCGTAACCCTGCGGCTCAGCTCGGGGCGAAAGGCGTTTTCGATCGTGCCGGAGGTGTACTGGCCGGGCTGCGAACAAAGCCAGCTCAGACTTTCCTTCGGGCTGAACCCCGCGCTGGACGGGCTGTACTACGGCGTGCCCTACGGCATACAGCGCTTTGGCAACTACATGCCCGGCTCCGAGCCGACCAATCCGAGCGATGAAATCTCCATGGAGCTGTTCCGCGAATACCGCGAGGTGCAGGGCTGGTTTGCCGTGCAGGGCAAGGCGGGCGGCGTCAGTTTCGGGACGAACCATTCCTCCTTCGCGCTGCGCCCGGGCAACGATTTTGAGCTGGTACTCATTCGCGACGTGGTCAGCTGCGGCGACGTCGATGTGATGATGGACAACCACGGCCACCAGACCTTCGCGTTTGAAGGCACCTCGTTCGTCCATGACGATGTGACCGTAAACGACCTGTATTACCGCCGGGCGCTGGAACTGAGCCACCCCTTCCTGAGCATGGAGAAGAGCGATCAGGACATCGGCGCCATGAGCGCCACGGGCACGCTGCTCACCGCGCAGGGAGGCATCCTCTCCGTGCTGGCGGCGGATCAGGACGGCTGCACCGCGCGGGCGTACTCCGTGCGCCAGGCGCCCGAGAGACTCGCCTTTGCCCTGAACGGCCGGCCGCTGAGGCAAACCGTATGCGATATGCTGGGCAATCCGGCGGTGCAGGACGCCAAACTGCGCTACGGAGACATCCGTACGCTGGTTCTGGGGCGTTAAGGCGCAAATCGGGATGGAGGGATCGGATATGAAGCTGGGCCTGGGCCTGTACCGCCATATGCTCAACGAGGAACATTTCGCCTTTGCCGAACAGTGCGGGTGTACCGATATCGTCATCCATCTGGCGGAATACTACGCGAAGGAGATCGTTACCGCCACGGACGAGACCCGCAATTATGGAGACACCGCGGGCGACGACCCGATCTGGCGCGAAGACAGCCTTCACTGCCTGATCCGCCAGGCGCAGGCACATCACCTGCGCATTGCCGCCATCGAAAATTTCAGCCCGGCCGACTGGTATGACGTGCTGCTCAACGGCCCCCGCAGGGATGCCCAGATGGAAAAGCTGGAGCGCATCATCGAAACTGTCGGCAAGGTCGGCATTCCATGTTTCGGATACAATTTCAGCCTCGCGGGCGTGTGGGGGCACTACAAAGCCCCGGAGGCGCGCGGCGGAGCCGTGGCCACATGCTTTGACGCGAATCGCATCGCGCTGGACGCGCCCATCCCCAAGGGGGAAATCTGGAACATGACCTACGACCGCCGCGCGCCGAAAGAAACGATTGACTTTATCGACAGCGCGGAGCTATGGGAGCGGCTTTCGTGGTTTCTGGAGCGCATTCTGCCCGTGGCGGAGCGCGCGGGTGTCAAAATGGCCCTGCATCCGGACGACCCGCCGATGCCGACCCTGCGGAGCACCCCCCGGCTTGTATACCGGCCGGAATTGTACCAACGGGTGCTCGACATGAGGCCCAGCCCCTCCAACATGCTGGAGTTTTGCATGGGCAGCCTTCAGGAGATGGCGGGCTGTGACATTTACGAGGCCATCCGACAATACGGCGGGCAGCATAAAATCGCCTATGTGCACTTTCGGAACGTCAAGGGGCAAGTGCCCCGCTACACCGAAGTGTTTGTGGATGATGGGGACATCGACATGCTCAGGGCGCTGACGCTGCTGGATGATTGCCGCTTCGACGGAGTCGTCATGCCGGATCACACCCCCCAGATCACCTGCGGCGCGCCTTGGTACGCGGGCATGGCCTACGCGTTGGGCTACATGCGCGCCGCGCTCCAAGGCCTTGACCGCCGGGCGGATCGGCCCCAAAAGGATGCGTGAGCTTATGAGAGACGACAAACTGAAGTGTCTGCGCGCAAGGCTTGGGGAACTGGGCGCCGGAGCCGCGATCCTCTGGCGGCCCGAGGAACTGGTGGCGCTGTGGGGTTACCACCCATTCTGGGGCAAATCCGTCGCCGTGGTGCCCGCGCAGGGCGAGGCGGCGATCTACATGCCCGACGGCGAGCCCGCCGTACCCCCGGTTGCGGACGTCCGCGTTACGGCTTATCCGGCGGGGATGATGCCCTGTTCGCCGTGGGATTTGCTCTTTGACGCCATCGCGGCGAACCTGTCCCGCCGGCGCGAAAAGCCCGTCGCATGGGCCATGCACGGCGACGCCGCCTTGAGCGGCGTCGCCGCCGAAACGCCTGTCCTGCCGGACGATTGGCCCGAACGGTTGGCCTCGCTTGGCACAGGCGAGCCGCTGGATTTGACCGGCATGCTGCGCGGTCTGCTCGCGCGCAAAGAGCCCGACGAGCGGCCTATGCTCTTTGCCACGCATGAGGCGGCGGCGCTTGGCGTGGAGGCGTTCTATGCCTGCCTGAAACCGGGCGTGAGCGAGCTGGAGGTGCAGTGCGAGGCGGAGCGCGCCGTGGCGTGCTTTGCGGGACAGAAGCGTTTTTCACGGGCGTGGGCGCAGGTACAAAGCGGGGCAAACGGCGCGGCGGCGGGACGGTACAATCAGTCCACCGGGAAACGGCTGGCCGGGGGCGAGCTGGTGCTGCTGGAGTTGGCCGTATGCGTGGACGGCTATTGGGCGGACATCACCCGCACCGGCGTGGTGGGCGAGCCTACCGCGGCGCAGCGCCGGATGTATACGGCGCTGTCGCGCGCCTGCCAGGCCGCCCAAAGCGCGGCCAGACCCGACGTGCTTGCGAGGGATGTGTATGCCGCCGCCGCGCAGGTCCTGCGCGCGGAGGGCCTGTTGGAACACTTCCCGCATGCGCTGGGGCATGGAGTGGGTTACCGTTACCACGAGTATCTGCCGCGGTTGACCCCTTATAGCGACGATGTTCTGCAGCGCGGCATGGTCATCACGCTGGAGCCGGGCGTTTACAGCCCGTCGTTCGGCGGCATGCGCATCGAAGACAACTATTGGATTACGGAGCGTGGCTGCGAGCGGATCTCGATCGGCCGCGGCGGTCTGAAGGGAGAACTCCATGACTGACGACAGCCGCTTCAGCGTGGCAAACAGGACGGCGCTGGTGACGGGGAGCACGCGTGGGATCGGTCTGGCCATCGCGCTGGCCCTTCGCGACGCCGGCGCGGACGTGACCATACACGGCACGCGTGAACAGAACACAAGGGAACTGGCCCGGAAATACGGCTTCAAGGCGGTGTGCGCGAACCTCAAAAATGAAGCGGAGCGCCGCGCGATGGCCCAATCGCTCTGCCAGAGTCTGCCCAAATTGGATATACTGTTCAACAATGCCGGTTTTGAAACGTACCTGCGCATCGATCAGGCGGACGAGGCCTATCTGGACGATATCTACAACGTCAACGCCCGTTCCCCCTATCTCCTGGTGCGGGACTTGCTGGAACCTCTGCGCCGCAGCGGGGATGCGAGTATCGTGAACGTGACCAGCATCCATCAGGACATCGCCATCAGCGGCAACTCCTCCTATTGCATGGCGAAAGCCTCGCTGGCCATGTTTACGAAGGTGGCGTCGCTGGAACTGGCGAAGTGGAATATCCGTGTCAACAACCTCGTTCCCGGAGCGATTGAGACGGACATGAATCGTGAAACGACCCATTCCATGCCCTTTTCTCGCTGGATACCGCTGGGACGTACCGGCAAGGTGGAGGATGTCGCGGGGCCGGCGCTGTTTCTGGCCTCGCCCGCCTCGCGGTATATGACCGGCGCGTCGCTGGTTGTGGACGGCGGCTATTCCCAAAACCTGCCGCGTTACGCCATTGGGGAGGGTGGGCAGTGTCTGATCGAAGCGGTGAATGCCGAATAAGCGGCGATGTTTCCTCGCCTTTGGACGCGACCGGTACGCGGCGGCGCGAAGGGCTGCCCGTGATACGGGCGCACCCATAGCCTGGCGCTGGAACCGTGGACCGGCGATTTGGCAAACGGGCTCACGGGCGCGCTGGCCAACGGCAGAAGCTTGTCGATAGACGCGGGCGAGGTGAAAACCACCGTCCTGCGCGCGATTATATTGGAGGAGGATGACCATGGCAACGCTGGATGAACAAATTCTCGCGCAGATACGTCGGGAGCTGTACACGCCGGTGGTGGGCGATATTATGGATCAGATGGGCATGTATCATCAGTTTCTTCCCCAGGCGGTGCACCCGCTGCAGCCCGGAATGAAGGTGGCCGGTTTTGCCATGCCGGTGTTGATGATCGATGTGTTTGGACCGCAGGAAAAGCCCTTTGGGCTTCTGACCCAGGCGCTGGATGATTTGCAGCCCAACGAGGTATACATCGCTACCGGCGGGCTGATGCGATGCGCCTATTGGGGAGAACTGCTGACCGCTACCGCGCGGGTGCGGGGCGCGGCTGGCGCGGTGATTGACGGCTGGCACCGGGATACGCCGCAGGTGCTCAGCCAGGGTTGGCCCGTTTTTTCGCGCGGATGCTACGCGCAGGATTCCTCGGTGCGCACACAGGTGGTGCGCTACCGCTGCCCCATCGAGATCGAGGGTGTGAAGGTGGAACCGGGCGACCTGGTTTTCGGCGATGTGGACGGCGTTTTGGTCATACCGAAGGCATGCATTGGGCCCGTAGTGGAAAAGGCGCTGGAAAAGGCGCGCGGTGAAAAAAGGGTACGCGCCGCGATCGAAGGCGGTATGACGGCGACCAGGGCGTTTGAAGCCTTCGGGATTCTGTAATCGGGTTTTCAATCATGAAAGCTCGGGCGGCGCCGGGGCATGGCCACACGCATTGTCAAGCGCACCTGTCGGTTTCCCGCCGCTTCGCAGCGGCCGGTATCCCACTGGCATGACGCTGCGGCCCATGCGCGTCTCCCGCTGTCAGCACTCCGCCTTGAATTCATGAATTTTCCGGATGAGGGCCTGCTTGTCGTCGTACAGCTTCAGGATGGTGCTGCCCACGAACACCGCGTCGGCTCCGGCTTGCCTGGCCATCCGCGCGTCTTCCGGTTGATGGATGCCCACGCCGCAGTAGATCGGGCGGTCTATGCCCTCGGCGCGCAGGTGGGCGATCAGATCCGAAAGCAGCGGGTACTTTTCGTTGACGCGTCCGGTGGTCGGCCGCGCCTGAAGATAGACGAAGCCGTTGGACTGCCTGGCGTGCTCGACTTCATCCTCCGGCACATCGTACTGCACGTAGCAGCTGACGCGGATGCCGTCCCGGATCAAGCGCTGCTTGATCTCGCCGCTCTCCAGCCCCACATAGATGATGTCGAGAAAGCCGTTATCGAGCAGGAAGTCGCGCAAGCGCTCGTAGCCGATCTCCTTGAGCGTGGCCTCGTACACCACAAGGATGAAGCTGGTTCCGGGTACAAGCGCATTCAGCCTTGCGAGGCCGTCCATATAGGCGTCGGGGTCGGCGCACCGCTCCAAAGCCTGCGCCATTCGGTTTTGGATGAACTCGTTTTCAAGGAAGGGATTCTTCGCCGGGAAATCGATCTCGATCACATCGCATCCGGCTTCGACGTAGGTCTGGGCCAGCTCCAGGCATCCCTCGATGCTGGGGTAGCCGTTGGACAGATAGCAGATCAGCTTCATTCGGCATTTCCTCCGGCGTGTCCGTTGTAGATCCGGCCGATCAGGTCCGCCATTTCCGGTTCGCCGGGGATGACCGGATTGGTCTTCGTGCAGCCGTCGGCCAATGCCAGGCGAACCATTTCGGGCATCCTCGCTCGGAAAGCTTCGGCGTCCGGCACCAGGGCGCTTAAAGACACCGGGATCGAGAGCGCCGCGTTGAGCGCGCGGATCGCCGCCGCCAGATCCTCGGCGCCAATGGCATGGGCGGCCTGACGGTAGCGCGCGGCGGCGCGCTTGTCCCGGGCGTTAAACTCGATCACATACGGCAAGGCAACGGCGTCTGCCAGCCCGTGCGGCACGTGGAAAAAGCTGCCGATTGTATGCGCGACGGAGTGCACGATGCCCAGCGACACATTGGTGAACGCGAGACCCGCGAGCATCGAGGCGTTGAGCATGCCCTCGCGCGCATCAAGATCCGCGCCGTTTTCATAGGCCACCGGCAGGTACTCGGCGATGTCTCGGGCAGCTTGCAGCGCCAGCACGTCGGACAGGTAGTTGGCGCGGGTGGACACATAGGCCTCCAGCGCATGGGCCATGGCGTCCATGCCCGTTTCCGCGGTGATGCCCTTGGGCATGGTGGCGGTCACCTCGGGGTCGAGGATGGCGATGTCGGGCATCATCTCCATGTTGCCGATGCCGTGTTTGACGCCGCCCTCGGTGATGACCACTGAGCGTGAAACCTCGCTGGCCGAACCGGACGTCGAGGGGATGCAGCACAGCTTCGCCTTGCCGCGCAATTTGGGGAAGGGGTTGGGCGGCAGGACTTGCCGCAAGGTCTCGAGCTCCGGATGTTCGTAGTACACCCACATCATCTTGGCCGCGTCCATCGCCGATCCGCCGCCCAGCGCAACGATCAGGTCGGGCCCGAACGAGCGGAACCGGGCCGCGCCCCTGAGCACCGTTTCAAACGACGGGTCGGGCTCAACGCCGGCGAATACATCGGTCTGGGCCCCGGCCTCCGCCAGATAGTCCCTTACCTTTTGCAGGATGCCGCTACGCTCCATGCTGCTGCCGCCGGTGACGATCATCGCTCGGCGAACATCCAGCTGGTTCAGAAACTTTAGGCAGCCCCGCCCAAACATCAGCTTGTCGCCCGCAAGCTTCATCGGTCTCATCATGCGCGTCACTCCTGTCCTCTCAGCGCCGAAAGCACTTCGTCCACAAGCTCCCGGGAGATGGGGTTTGAGAGCACCCCTCCGACCTTGAGGCTCGATCCGATGATCGCACCGTCGGCAATATCAAGCTGGTGCCCGATGTTCTTTGCGTTCACGCCGCTGCCCGCGATGACCGGGATTTTTACGGCCTTCTTCACACGCTCGATCATTTCAATGGGCGTCTCCTGCCCGATGGCCGATCCGGTGACGATGATGGCGTCGGCGAAGCAACCCTCGGCGTCCTTGGCGGACTTCTCGATTGGCACATGCGCCAGCAGCATGTTGGTATGCTTGACCTGGATGTCCGCCAGCACCATGATATGCTCCGCCCCCAGGTTCTTCCTCAGCGTCATGCACTCGCGCGCGCAGGGCGCTATCAGCCCGCCATAGAATTCCACCGTGTCCACAAACACCGGAATTCGCACGAACTGGCAGTGCGCCGCCAGCGCGATGCCCAGGGAAGCCTCATAGTCGTTGAACGCCGCGTCCACCCCGACGGGGATTGTCACCGCGTCCCGGACCTTGGCGGTCGCGACCGCCAGCGCCGACGCCTGCGCCTTGTCGAGCTTGACGCCAAAGGGGCCGTCCCCCATGTTCTCAACGATCACGGCGTCCACGCCGCAATCCTCGAGCGTTCGCGCATCCTGAACGGCCTGCGCGTAGATCTTTCCGATGTCGCCGCCAAAACCCACGGTTCCCGGCAGCGGCAGGCAGTGCACCATGCCGATCACGAACCGCTTGCCCACACCCAGCGTTTCCCTGATGTCCATGCTATTTTCCTCCTTTGCTTGCAAACCTGCTGATGCCCTCCAGCGCGGCGCGGCACAACAGGTCCTCCGCCTCCGCGCGCGCTTCGCCCTCTAGCGCCTGCGTGAGATTCTCCAGCACCGTCGCGATCGTGATGACCGCGGTCCTGACGCCCATCAGCCGCCCGATGGTCATCATACAGGAACTCTCCATGTCGATGCCGCAGACGCGCAGTTTCTTGAGCTCATCAAACGTTTTCTGCATGTCGATGCCGCATTCTTTGGAAAAGCGCGAATCGTGCATCCGCGTGTAAAACCCGTCCATCGTGCAGCTGACGCCGTTGTCATAACGCCTGCCGAATTCCGCGGCCACGGTGTTCAGCACGTTCACAAGCTGCACGTCCGCGACCGCCGGATAGGAAGGATCCGCGTAGCTGGCGCTGGTGCCTTCACGCCGCATTGAAGCGATGGGGATGATGAACTGCCCGAGCATGCCGTCGTCCAATGCCATCGCCGTACCCATGCGGACGGCGATCTCCATGCCGCATTCGTACATCTCCTCCATCGCGATGGCGGCCGACGGCGCGCCGATGCCCGTGGAGGTCACCGTGACGGGCACGCCCTTGTAATAACCGGTTACGGTGTTGAACTCGCGCTTGAACGCCACGTCCACGGGGTTATCCAGGTATTTTTTCACGAGGTTTACGCGCCAGGGATCGCCGGAAAACAGCACGTATTTGGCGATGGTCTCGCCGGTGCCGCCCATGTACAGTGTCTTCATGTCAGTTCCCTCCGCAATCTGCCCTGTAGATTTCATACCGCGCCAGTAGCGCCGCTTCGTCCGGCGCGCCGGTGCAGCAGCCCTCCTGTTCGATGATGAAGCTGGAGAGCACCGAGCCCAGCCGCCCGCACTCCTCCGGATTTTTGCCGCCCAGGTAGCCGTACAAAAACCCCGAGATGTAGCCGTCGCCCGAACCGGTGGTATCCACGACGTTCGCGCGCCGGTAGATTGGGACGCGCGCCTCCTTCAGGGCGCCGCCATCCTTCCAGTAGACGAGGCTGCCTTCCGCGCCCAACGTCGTCACGACGATTTCCGCTCCGCCGCGCCCGAGAAGGCCGGTGATCCCGCGGCCCAGCGCGGCCTCGATCGACTCGCGCTCGCACTCGTTGGTGAAGATGATGCGGCAGCAGCGCAGAAGCTCCATGAGGAAGTCCCTCGGGAACGCCTCCATGTCCCCCTTCATGCCGAACACCAGCGGGACGCCGTGCACCTTGCACTTAAGGAGGAACTCCTCGTTGTCGCAGCGCGCGCCCACGGTCATGACCCCCAGCGCCACGCCCGCGAAATGCGAATCGGGCAGCGGCTTTGCGTAGATGCCGGCCATGGAGCCGGGATAGTACAGCGTGATGTGCTGGCCCTGGTTGTCCTGCACCAGGTAGCACCGCGATGTGCGCTCCTCGGGCACGAACGTGACCGCCGTGGTGTCCACCCCGCCCGCCTCCAGGAAGGCGCGCAGCCCGGCGGACTCGTAGTCCGAACCCACGCGCAGGATGGGCGTGGCGGGCACGCCGAGTCGTGCAAGCGCGTAGGCGATGTTCACCGAGCATCCGCCGAACTGGATGTCGGCGCAGGTCCTGTTCTCGATGATTGAGGTGAAGCCCACCCGCGCGGGCGACTTGATCTTGACGATGTGATCGAGGCTGATGTATCCGCTGGTCAAAACGCGCTTCATCATGCGTCTTACGATCCTCCGCGCTCGAAGAACTCCCGGGAGCTCATCACGCGCCCGAGGTATTTTTGGATGTCCGTCAGGTGCACCTGGTTGACCACGGGGTCATTGGTGGCGACGCAGTCGCTGAGGACGACCGGCTCGTAGTCCAGGTGATAGGCGTCGGTCACGGTGGCGCGGATGCAGCAGTTGGTCTTGGTACCCACGACGAACACTTCCCGGACGCCGTTTTCCCGGAGCACCAGATCCAGGTCTGTGCCGAAGAACGCGCTGTAGCGGCGCTTTTGGATCACGTAATCGGAGGGCTGAACCGCCAGCATCGGATCGATGTCCTCGCCGCCGGAGCCTTCGATGCAGTTGGGCCGCATGTTGACCAGGTTCTTGTCGGGTTTGTCCTTGCGGTAGCAGTGCTGCATGAACACGATCACAAAGCCCTTCCCCCGGCAGTATTGCACCACTTCCCGGACACGCGGCAGGATCACGCGGTTCTCCGGGTAGAACACCAGCCCGTCCGGATCGGTGAAATCCCGCACCATGTCCACCACGATCAGGGCGCTTTTCGCCATCTTCATCACCTCAGAATCCGCGCAACATCGAGTTGCGCTGTTTGATGGCCGACACCAACGTGAGCACCACCGCCATCACGACGTAGGGAACCACGTCGAACAGTGCCGCGGTCGGCCCGGCAAAGAGCCCCAGGTTCACCGCGAGCGCGCGGGCCACGCCGAACACAATCGCGTACAGCGAGCAGCGCACCGGGTCGCCCCGGCCGCAGTAGATTGCGGCGATGGCGATGAAGCCGCGCCCTGCGGTCATGTTGTTGGTGAATAGCCCCAGCCGCTCCAATGACAGGTTCACGCCCGCCAGCGCACAGCAGAACGCGCCGATCAGGATGGCGGCATGCTTGTACATGCGGGTTCGCAGCCCCAGGTTCACCGCCGCGTCCTCGTTCTCGCCGACCACGCGCACATACACGCCAAAGCGCGTCTTGTACATTACGATCGCCGCCGCCAGGATCCCCAGGAACGCCAGATAGGTGATCGGCGGGTGCCCGCTCAAAAGCCGCCCGATCAGGGGGATGTCTTTGACCAGCGGGATGGTAATTTTCAGGTCAGTCAGGTTCAGCCACTGGAGGTTGATGTTGGCGGAGCGCATGTATTGCAGCACGAACGCCGCGATCGCGGGTACCAGCATGTTGATCGCCAGGCCCACGATGATTACGTTGCCCGACAGCTTCACGCTCATCAGCGAGAACAGCAGCCCCACCAGCATGCACGCGCCGATCGTGCCCAGGTAGGCCAGCGCCAGGCTGTGGGTGAAGTAAGCGATCAGCACCGAGACGAAGGCGCCCGTGAGCATGATGCCCTCGAGGGCGATGTTGAGCACGTTCGCCTTGTAGGCGAAGATGCCGCCCAGCACGCATAGGAGGATCGGCGCGGTATGGTATATGGAGTCGTTGAGGATACCGCCCAGCATGTTCATCTAGCGCACCTCCTCAGGGGCCGGTTTTCGGGTGCGAATCCTTGACGCGAGCGAGAACCGCTCGTTCAGGAACCGCACCGACAAAAACAGGATCATCAGCGCCTGGATGACCGCGACAACTTCTTTTGGCACGCTCGTGTACATGTTGATGTTGTCCGAACCGGTCTTGAGCGCGCTGTAGAACACCGAGGCGAGCAAAATACCCAGCGGGTCGTGCCGCCCGAGCAGTGCGATCAGCATACCGTCCCAGCCAAGCCCCGGCGTGCCGGAAAACCCGAGCGTGTACTTGAATTCCTCGCTCATCATGTAGCCCGCGCCCGCGATGCCGGACAGCGCGCCGCTGATTGCCATCAGCGTCAGGATCTTCCCGCGCACGTGCATGCCTGTGGCTTCGGCGAATTCGGGGTTCTTGCCGATCGCCGTTATCTCATAGCCGAGCACGCTCTTTTTCATCAGGATCCACACGATCAGAAAGATCGCCAGCGCCACATAACAGAACCCGGTGAGGCGCGCGTTGGCGAGCCGGGTGAACATCGCGCTGTCCAAAATCGTGGGCGTGCACACATACCCCGAGCCCTGCTCGCGAAAGGGGCCTACCGCCAAAAACTCAAGCACCTTGGCCATCGCGTAGTTGAACGTCAGGGTTACGACCATCTCGTCCACCTTGAAGTACGCGCGGAGCAGCGCCGGCACCATCGCAAACAGCATGCCGCAGCCTGCGCCCGCCAGCAAGCATAGGATCTTATGTACGACCGGATCCACGCCGCTCATAAACGCGCCCGCCAGCCCCGCGAAGAAGCCGCCGAACATCAGCTGGCCCTGAACGCCCATGTTAAAGATGTTCGCCTTGAACGTGATGGCGATTGCCAGCCCGGTCAGCACCAGCGGGGAGGCGTAATGCAGCGTGTTGAAGAACCCCTTGGGCGTGAACAGCGACTTTTGGAGCATGATTTGATAGGTCTTCAGCGGGTCCTCGCCGATGGCGGCGATGATGAAGCCGCCGATCAAAAACGCCAGCAGCACCGGTACGATGGAGTTGGCGAAACGAAGCGCGACGGGCGCCATTCTCTTCACGCGCTCTGCCCCCCTTCCCGAGGCTTTGTCCCGGCCATCAGCAGTCCGATCTCTTCGGTCGAGGCGGTCTTCGGGTCGATCGAACCGATGACCGAGCCCTTGTACATCACGATCACCCGGTCCGACAGGCTCATGATCTCGCTCAACTCGCTGGAAATGAGCAGTACGCTGTTGCCCGCGTCGCGGTATTCGAGCAGCCGGCTGTGGATGAACTCGATGGAGCCGATGTCCACGCCGCGCGTGGGCTGGCAGGCAATGATGAGCTTCGGGCCATTTTCAAACTCGCGTGCGATGATGACCTTTTGCGCGTTCCCGCCCGACATCTGCGACACATCGCCCCCTCGGTCGCCCACGCGAATGTCGTACTTGTCGATGTAGGCGTTCCTCTGCCGGTTCATGGCGCGGGCGCGCAAAAGCCCAAACCGGCTGACCTTCTTTGTGTACCCGGCGGCGCAGTTCTGGGACAGCGTCATGGCGCGGCACAGCCCCTGGCCGTAGCGGTCCTCCGGGATGATGCCGATGCCCTTTTCGCGCAGCCGGTCGGGCCAGGCGTTGGTGACATCCTCGCCGCACAGCCGGACGCTGCCGTCGGTGGCTTTCATAACCCCGGTCAGCACCTTCACCAGCTCGCTCTGGCCGTTGCCCTCGACGCCCGCGATGCCCAGGATTTCCCCGGCGCTCACCTGAAAGCTGACGCCGCACACGACGCTTTTTCCGTCGTCGTTTACGGTCTCAATGTCCTTTACTTCATAGCGCGGCTCGCATGCAGGCTTTGCGCCGCCCTCGTTTTTGACGGTGAGCACCACGTCCCGCCCTACCATCATCTGCGCCAGCGCTTGCTCGCTGGTCTCGCTCGTCTTTACGCTGCCCACCACCCTGCCCTGCTTAATCACGGTGGTGCTGTCCGAAAGCTGCATGACCTCCCGGAGCTTGTGCGTGATGACGATGATGGTCTTGTGGTCGGCGCGAAGCCGCTTCAGGTTCTGCATCAGCCGATCCGTCTCCTGCGGAGTCAGCACCGCGGTGGGTTCGTCCAGGATGAGGATGTCCACGTTCCGGTAGAGCATCTTCAGGATCTCGATCTGCTGGCGCAGGCCCACCGACAGGTTCTCCACCTTCTCAGTGGGGTCGAGCTGGAATTGGTAGCGCTCAATGAGCTGCCGCGCGCGCTCAATTTCCTGCGCGCGGTCTATAAACGGCAGTTTTCTGCCGCGAAAACTCCTCAGCACCTCGGCGCCGAGCAGTATGTTTTCATACACGGTGAGGCTGGGCACGAGCTTGAAATGCTGGTGCACCATGCCGAGGCCTGCGCGCATGGCGTCCTCCGGGCTCTTAAAGCGGACTTCGCGTTCGTCAATCAGGATCGAGCCGCTGGTGGGCTGAAGCGCGCCGTAAAGCATGTTCATCAGCGTACTTTTGCCCGCGCCGTTTTCGCCCACGATGCACTTGATCTCCTCGGCTTCCACCGACAGGCTGATCCTGTCATTGGCGGTAAAGTCCCCGAATCGCTTGGTCAGGTCGATGGTTCGGATCTTGCTCAAGGCCCATCATTCCCCTTCCGGCTTGGCCTTCGATGGAATTGCCGCCCGCACTGCCAGTGGCTGACAATGCGAGCGGCAGAAGCGTGGGATCCGCGGGGCGGGGTACCGGGATTACTTGATCGTGAGGTGCGGACAGGCCGTGACGGGATCAAATTCCTCGCCGATCTGGCGGTTGACGATCTTCTGCGTACCGGCAGCGATTTCGTCCTGAACCGCGGCCACCTTGGCCTTGATCTCACCAAACACGCCGGCGTCCTTGACGTACTTTGAGATCTCGCTCATGTCGGTGATGCCGGTGCCGCCGGAGGCGATGTTGTAGCTCTGCAGGTTTTCCATGGCGCCGATGGAACCGTCCACATAGGCCTTGGTGATCGTGGCAACCGGAGTGCCGGTGTTCTTGAGAACGCTGGTGATGATGTGACCGGGCTGCTGCGCGTCAAGGTTGCCGTCCACTTCAATGGCCAGCTTGCCCACTTCCCTGGCCTTGCTGGCGATGCCGTCGCCCACCACGCCTGCGACGGCGAAGACCGCGTTGGCGCCGTTGTCAAACATCGTGCCCGCGACCGTCGCGCCCAGCGCCGGGTCGCCAAAGCCGGCGTCATACTTGGCGTAGTAGTCGTACTTCGCGTCAAGCTCGGTGCAGGCGCGCTCCATGCCCTGCATGAAGCCGTAGGAGAAGACCAGGATGCCGTCCGAGTTGGTGCCGCCCACAAAGCCCACCGCGCGGGCCGCGTCCGGCGCCGTCATGTTGTAGCCGTCGCCAAACAGTTCCTTCTGGTTCTCGTTCATGTACACATAGGCGTAGCCGGACAGGTAGGAGCCCTCGTGCACATCAAACAGCACCGAGATCACGTTCTTGTGCATGACCGTGCCGTCCTCGTTGCGGTTGGGGTCGGCGTTGAACACCACGAACCAGGTGTCCGGGTACTGGGCCGCGATCGCGTCCGCGCCGCCCACGCCCTTCACCAGCGCGTCGAAGTCGTATTCGAGGTTGAAGATCAGGTTGTAGCCGTCCTCGGCCAGGGTCTCCAGCGCCGCGGCGACGCCGTTGGCCGGCTCGACGATCTTGTACTCGATGCCCAGGTCGGTTGAAAGTTGCTTGACGCTGTCGCAGGCGGACTTGTTGTAGCCGGTGTCGTTTTGGCCCGCGGCGGAGCAGACGATGGCGATGCGCGCCGGAGAAGCAGCCTGCGCCGCCCCTGTCATCGAAAACGACAGGATGAGCACCATGACCAGAGCGGAAACCATAGCCCGGGTGAAGTTCTTCATGTTCTCCATTCTCCTTGTCGGTTATTATTTCTACGAATAGAGCGCCCGCCCTAGCGTATTTGGTTGATGTAGAAGCTGAACTTGTCGCTTCTGTAGTAGCACTTGAAGGTTTCAATCGGGCATTCCCGCCCGCCGATGTCCCCATAGGTGGTGCACTGGAACAGCAGCAGCGGCACGCCCTCCTCCATCCCCAGGAGTTCCGACACCTCGTCGTGGGCGATGACCGCCTCCACGCGCCGAATCGCGCGCTTGAAGGTGATGCCGTAGCGCTTTTCCAGCACGCTGTACAGCGATTCTTTTGCGAAGTCGAATTTTTCGATCCCCTCGAAGTAGCGGTATGGAAGGTAGGTCGTGGTCAGGTTGATCGGCTCGTCGTCGGCGTAGATCACGCGCTCCAGTCGGAATACCGGCTCGCCCTCATTCAGGTTCAGCGCGTGCTGCCGCTTTTTGTCCGAGGGGATCACGGCGCTCCCCAGTACACGGCGGCTGGGCTTCATGCCCAGGCGTTCGATGTCTTGCGTGCAGCTGGTCAAAGAAATCAGGTTCTGACTGTTTTGGTCGCCCTTGACAAACGTGCCCTTCCCCTGTACGCGGTAAAGGTACCCCTCTCTCTCCAGTTCATCGACCGCTTTTCGGATCGTGATGCGGCTCACCTCGAAAGCCTGCATCAACTCGCGCTCACTGGGAATCATCTCGCCGATCTTGTATACCTCGTCATCGATGTGTTGGATAATCGCCCGCTTGACCGTATAATACTTGGGCAACTGAAGGTCTATCAAGTCCCACACCTCTTCGGAACAGTTTAACTCGTCATGATGTCATGTCCACTGACCGTATTATATCTCTCACATTTGCCGATTGTCAATTGTGAATTTTGCATATATTTTGTAGTGCCCATTATGACAACATCGGACTCTCGGCGGCCGACGCCCTTCGCCGCGGATCGGGTCTTCGCGGGCGGGCGCCGCTTTCATTCCCCCTGCGCCTGCCGGTACCGCGCGGCGCGGCAGGGGGGAAACTGCCGGATGAACGCGTTCATGATTTCGATTGGTATCAGAAGGCCCGCGGCCTATTT
>NZ_JBISDI010000044.1:0-30973 GCF_051162045.1 Anaerozeibacter quisquiliarum | reverse complement strand
TGAATTTCCCGCAGGAAATTCAGGAAGGCGGCCCCGTCCCCCCGTAACCCAAACGGCCTCGAAATCTTTCCGCCCGGCCGCCCGGAGCCCGCGAAGCGGGCGAACGGGCAACCGGGCGGAAAGATTTCGAGGCCCCGCGAAGCGGCGTTATCCGCGTACTTCCATCCACATGCGATCGTACATCGCCATATCGCCTGAGATGTCGTGGAAGAACTCGCAGCGATCGATGATCTCCTGCGTTGGGTTGAGGGTCTGGTTGTTCTTTTCCTCTTCGCTCATCCCGTCCACCACCGCCTGGATCGGCGTGGCGAAGTAGATGGCCTCCATGTTCTTGCGCGCGACGTCGGGGCGGCACAGGAAGTCGATGAACTTTTCGGCAGCTTCTTTATGCTGGCTGGTGGCCGGGATGCACGCGCCGTCCACCCACACGTTCGAGCCCTCCTCGGGCACCACGTACCGGAGTTGATCGGCCTCGCTCATCGCGTACAGCGCGTCGCCCGACCACATGACCGCCATCGGCGCTTCGCCCGCGATCATCTTGTCCTTGACCTCGTCCACCATGTAGCCCTTGACGATCCCGTCGGCCTTCTGCCGGATCAGCAGCTGCTTGGCGGCCTCGAGTTCGGCGCTCTCGCGCGTGTTCATCGAGTAGCCCAGGTACTTGAGCGCCACGCCCAGCGAGTCGCGGATCGAGTCCAGCATGAACACGCCCTTCTGGTACTGCGGGTCGAAGATGCTCTTCCAGCTTACGACCTCCTCCTCCATCAGGTCGGGGTTGTAGAGGATGCCCACCGTGCCCCAGATGTAGGCCACCGAGTATTCGCCGGTCGGGTCGTAGGCCGGCTTCTTAAGCCATTCGCGCAGGCCCTGGACGTTGGGCATGTTGTCGAGGTTCAGCTTGGCCAGCCCCCCGTCGGCGATCAGCCGCTCGATGATGTAGTCGGAGGGGAAGATCACATCGTAGTCGCCCGCGCCGGCCGTCAGCTTGGCGTACATCTCCTCGTTGGTGGTGAAGTTGGCATATTTCACATCGATGCCGCTCTCCTCCTCAAACTGAAGAATCAGCGACTCGTCGATGTAGTCGAACCAGTTGAACACCGTGATCGATTCGGCCGCGCGCGCGGTCAGCGGCAGCGACGTGAAGCATAACACCAGCGCGATGAACAGCGATAGTTTTTTCATGAAAGTACCCTCCTTTGGTTTTTTGTTAGCCAGCCACGTTTTCAAGCGACGAGCGCTTGTTGACGATCAGCAGCAGGGCCAGAACCGACACGAACATCAGCGCGGACAGCGCGTAGATCGAGGGCTCGATGCCGCGCTTTGCCGCCGAGTAGATCACGATCGACAGGTTCTTGGCGGTGGAACCGGCGGTGAAATAGCTGATGACAAAGTCGTCGAGCGACATCGTGAAGGCCATCAGCGCCCCGGTCACCACCCCCGGCATGATCTGGGGCACGATCACGCGCGTTACCCCCTGGATCGGCGTGCAGCCGAGATCCAGCGCCGCCTCGTACATGTCGACGCCCAACTGCTTGAGCTTCGGCAGCACCGAGAACAGCACGTAGGGCACGTCGAACGCGATGTGCGCCATCAGCATCGTACCGTAGCCCATCGGCATCCGGACGAACACGAACATCAGCATCAGCGACACGCCGGTCACGATGTCGGGCGTGGTCATCGGCAGCCTCGACAGGTTGAGCATCAGCGAGGCCGGGCGCTTCCTCATGGCGTCGATGCCGATCGCCGCCAGCGTGCCCAGCACCGTGGCCACGGCGGTCGCGATCAGCGCCACCTGCAGCGTCAGCCACAGCGCCTCCATGATGTCGGGGCGCTCGAACAGCTTCTGGTACCACCGAAACGAAAACCCGCCCCACTTGGCGCGCGACTTGCTGGCATTGAATGACAGGAGGATCATCACCGCGATCGGCGCGTACAGAAACGCGAGCAGCAGCGAGAGGTACGCGCCCTTGAAGAACTTGCGCATCAGTAGGCTCCGCTCCCTTCCTTCTGGGGATCGACGCGGTTCAGAAACGAGGTGGACACCAGGATCAGCGCCATCATCACAAGCGACAGCATCGAGCCGAAGTTCCAGTCGTTGGCCTCGAGGAACTGCCGCTCGATCACGTCGCCGAACAGCCAGAAATTGCCGCTGCCCAGCAGCCGCGAAATGGCGAACGTGGTGACCGCCGGCATGAACACCATGGTGATGCCCGAGACCACGCCGGGCAGCGACAGCGGCAGCACTACGCGCCTGAACACGTCAAACGGGTTGGCCCCCAGGTCCTCGGCCGCCTCGATCACCCGGGCATCCATCTTCCGAAGCGCGGTGTGGATCGGCAGGATCATGAACGGCACGAAATTGTACACCATGCCCAGCAGCACCGCGCCCTCGGTGCCGATCAGCGTCACGGGCGCAAGGCCCATCCGCTTGAGCAGGCTGTTGATGATGCCCGAGTCCTCGAGCAGCGACATCATCGCGTAGGTGCGCAGGAGGAAGTTCATCCACATGGGCAAGAGGATCAGCACGAACAGCAGGCGGTGGCGGCTGAAGTCGCGGCTGGCCAGGAAGTAGGCCGCGGGGTAGCCCACGAGCAGGCAGATCGCCGTGCAGTACAGCGCCAGATACAGGCTGCGCCACAGCACGTTCAGGTACACCGGGTCCCAGAACTTGCCTATGTTGGCGAGCGTCGCCGCTCCGGCCTTATCGGTGAACGCGAAGTAGACCACGAACAGCAGCGGCGCGATCGTGAACAGGGCCATCCACGTAGCGTACGGTGCGGCAAATATGCTGCGCTTCACTTATATCGCCTCCCCGTTTGCGTAGACCACGCTCTTGCGCATGATGTGGATGTTGAACGGCACGACCGACAAGGCGATCGCGCTGCCCTCGGGGTGCATGGCGGTGGAGTGCACCTTCCAGGTGAACCCGCCGGCCGTAACGATCATCTCGTAGTGCACGCCCTTGAACAGCGTGGACTTGACCACGCCCTTAAGCTGCCCCTGATCCTCGCCCACGATCATCATGTCCTCCGGGCGCACGACCACGTCCACCGGCTGCATCTGCCCAAATCCCTTGTCCACGCAGCGGAACCGTTGCCCCGCGAACTCGACCAGCTCGTCCTCGATCATCGTGCCCGGCACGATGTTGCTCTCGCCGATGAAGTCGGCCACGAAGGCGTTCTTGGGCTCGTCGTAGATGCGCTTGCTGTCGCCCACCTGCTGGATGCGCCCGTCCTTCATCACCACGATGGTGTCCGACATCGTGAGCGCTTCCTCCTGGTCGTGGGTGACGTAGATAAACGTAATGCCCAGCTGCTGCTGCATGGCCTTGAGCTCGATCTGCATCTGCTTGCGCAGCTTCAGGTCGAGCGCGCCCAGCGGCTCGTCGAGCAGCAGCACCTCCGGTTCGTTGACCAACGCCCGCGCGATCGCGATGCGCTGCTGCTGGCCGCCCGACAGCTGATCCACGGAGCGTTTCTCGTAGCCCTCCATCTTGACGAGCTTCAGCATGCGCGAAACGCGCGAGCGGATCTCGTCCTTTGGCCGCTTCTTGAGCTTGAGCCCGAACGCGATGTTGTCGAACACGTCCAGGTGGGTGAACAGCGCGTACTTCTGGAACACCGTGTTGACCCGCCGCTTGTAGGGCGGCACGCCCGCGATGTCCACGCCGCCGAACAGCAGCTGGCCCTCCGACGGGTATTCGAACCCCGCGATGATGCGCAGCATCGTGGTCTTGCCGCAGCCCGACGGGCCGAGCAGCGTAACAAACTCGCGCTTGCGGATATAAAGGTTGATATTGCTCAGCGCGTGGGTCTCGCCGTCGTACGCCTTCGAGATACCCTTGAGCTCGATCAGCCGCGTTTCCTCGACCATGGCACTTCCTCCGTACATTTAGAAAGTTGGCGGTGACGACACCCAGATGACCTTGCACGACGCCTTGCCGGTGTTGACCAGCTTGTGCGGCGCGCTGGGCTCGTAGCAGAAGCTCTCGTTCTTGCGCGCGCGCGCGCGCGTCTCGCCCACCACTACGGTCACCTGGCCGCTGAGCACGTAGCCGAATTCCTCGCCCTCGTGCGGGTCCTGCTCCTCGGTCTCGCCGCCCGGCGCCATTTCGACGAGGATCGGCTCCATCCGTCCGGTTTGAGCGCTGGGCACCAGATAGCGGATCGAGCCCTTGAGCCCCTCGCCGTCCTCCTTGACCGAGGTGTCGCCCTCGGTGAACACGATCTTGCGCGCGCGTGTGCTGGAGAAGAATTGCGAAAGGTCGGTCCCCAGCGTCTCCAGAATGTCCATCAGCGTCGCAATCGAGGGCGATGCCTGGTCGCGCTCGAGTTGCGAGATGAACCCCTTGGTCAGCTCGCAGCGGTCGGCCAGCTCCTCCTGTGTCAGCCCCAGCTTCAGCCGAAGCCGCTTGATCTTCGCGCCCAGCTCCATCACACGACCCCTCCCCGAAGTACAGCTATACTAAACCCCGAAACGGTTTATATTAAACCACAAACCGTGCGTATCTGTCAATCGGTCGGGGCCCCGGAACGCGTTAAATTTAGTGGGAGCAGACCGAAAGTTTAGTACCAACATACCTCGCCCTGCCTGCGGAATGTGGCATACGCGGGCATGAAAGGGATCCTCCTTGACGGCTTCGCGCGGCGACAGCACCGCGGGCAGCGGGCCGAACAACGCCGGGCAATCCGCACCGGCCAGCACCGCCTGAACGTCCGGCGCCGCACCCGACGGTTCCGCCCATGATCCTTCACCCCCGTGCGCAATAAGGCGATTACCCCGGCCAATTTCCCCCAATGCCGGGTGGCTGTGCGGCGTTTGACGGGCGCGCAAATTTGCCCGAACGCCACGCTAAATCTCCGAACATATGTCCGCATGCTGTTTACAATAAAAAATGTTTGGGGTATGATAAGGTGCATCACTACAATAGATCAGGAGGCCGGTTTGCCCCATGACGAACAGCATCGTGATTCGCGGCGCACGCGAACACAATTTGAAGAATATCGACCTCACACTGCCGCGCGACAAGCTGGTCGTGCTGACCGGGCTGTCGGGCTCGGGCAAGTCGTCGCTGGCGTTCGACACGATCTATGCCGAGGGACAGCGGCGGTATGTGGAATCGCTGTCGTCCTACGCGCGGCTGTTCCTCGGACAGATGGAAAAACCGGACGTGGACGTGATCGAGGGGCTGTCGCCCGCGATCTCGATCGACCAGAAGACCACCTCGCGCAACCCGCGCTCCACGGTGGGCACGGTGACCGAAATCCACGACTACCTGCGCCTGCTGTACGCGCGCGTGGGCGTTCCGCATTGCCCCGAGTGCGGGCAGGAGATCCGCCAGCAGACGGTCGATCAGGTGGTCGACCAGGTGGCCTCGCTCAGCGAGGGCACGCGCATCCAAATCCTGGCGCCCGTGGTGCGCGCGCGCAAGGGCGAGCATGTCAAGCTGTTCGAGGACATGGCAAAGCAGGGCTATGTGCGCGTGCGCGTGGACGGGGCGCTGTACGAACTCAGCGAACCGCCCGTACTCGATAAAAATAAGAAGCACACGATCGAGGTGGTGGTCGACCGGCTGGTGGTGCGCGAACAGATGGCGCGCCGGCTGACCGACTCGCTCGAAACCGCGTTCCGGCTGGCGGGCGGGCTGGCGGTGGTGAGCGTCGCGGACGGGGAGGACCACCTGTTCTCCCAGAACTACGCCTGCATCGACTGCGGCATCTCGATTGAGGAACTCGCGCCGCGCATGTTCTCGTTCAACAGCCCCTACGGCGCCTGCCCCACCTGCACGGGCCTGGGTACGCTGCTCAAGGTGGACCCCGACCTGGTGATCCCCGACCGGTCGCTGTCGCTCAGCGAGGGCGCGATCCGGGTCAGCGGCTGGAACTCGGCCGAGGAGGGCGGTTCGATGGCGCGCATGTACCTGATGGCGCTTTCCGAGCACTACCACTTCTCGCTGGACGCAAGGGTAGCGGACCTGCCCGAGCGGGCCGTGAACGCCGTGCTGTACGGCACGGGCCAGGAAAAACTCCATATCCATTACGAGCGCCAGCACGGTTCCGGCTCGTTCAGCGCGCCGTTCGAGGGCATCGTCAACAACCTCGAGCGCCGCTATCGCGAGACGCAGTCGGACGGCATCAAGGAGGAGCTCGAGGCCTACATGGCCTCCATCCCCTGCCCGGACTGCAAGGGGCAAAGGCTCAAGCGCGAGTCGCTCGCGGTCACCGTGGGCGATCTGTCGATCGCTTCACTCAGCGCGCTGTCGGTGCGCGAATGCCAGCGCTTCTTTAAAAAGCTGGAACTGTCCGATAAGGACAGGTTGATCGCCCGCCAGATCATGAAGGAGCTCAACGACCGGCTGGGGTTCCTGATGGACGTGGGGCTCGACTACCTGACGCTGTCGCGCGCGGCGGGCACGCTGTCGGGCGGCGAGGCGCAGCGCATCCGGCTGGCCACGCAAATCGGCTCGATGCTGGTGGGGGTGTTGTACATCCTGGACGAGCCTTCGATCGGGCTGCACCAGCGCGACAACCAGAAGCTGCTCGCCACGCTCAAGCACCTGCGCGACCTGGGCAACACGCTGATCGTGGTGGAGCACGACGAGGAGACGATGCGCGAGGCCGACTACATCGTGGACATCGGGCCGGGCGCGGGCTCCGCGGGCGGCTACCTGGTGGCGCAGGGCACGGCGGAAGAGCTGATGCGCATTCCCGAATCGGTGACCGGCCAGTTCCTGTCGGGCGCGCGCGTGATCCCGGTGCCCGCGGTGCGGCGCACGCCCACCGGCTGGATCACGGTCAAGGGCGCGCGCGCCAACAACCTGCGCGGCATCGACGTGCGCTTCCCGCTGGGCGTGATTACCTGCGTGACCGGCGTGTCGGGCTCGGGCAAGTCGTCGCTGGTCAACGAGATCATGTACAAGTCGCTCTCGCGCACGCTGAACCGCGCCAAGACGCGCCCGGGCGCGCACGACGCGATCGAGGGCGTGGAAAAGCTCGACAAGATCATCCAAATCGACCAATCGCCGATCGGGCGCACACCGCGCTCGAACCCGGCCACCTACACCGGCGTGTTCACGTTGATCCGCGACGTGTTTGCCGAAACGCCCGACGCCAAGGCGCGCGGCTACAAGGCCAACCGCTTCTCGTTCAACGTCAAGGGCGGGCGCTGCGAGGCCTGCTCGGGCGACGGCATCATCAAGATCGAGATGCACTTCCTGCCCGACGTGTACGTGCCCTGCGAGGTGTGCAAGGGCAAGCGCTACAACCGGGAGACGCTGGAGGCGCGCTACAAGGGCAAGTCGATCTACGAGGTGCTCGACATGACGATCGACGAGGCGCTGGAGTTTTTCGAGCCGATCCCGCGCATCGCGTCGAAGCTCGTCACCATGCGCGACGTGGGGCTCGGCTACATCAAGCTGGGCCAGCCCTCGACCACGCTGTCGGGCGGCGAGGCACAGCGCATCAAGCTGGCGACCGAACTCAGCCGGCGCGCCACGGGCCGCACGATCTACCTGCTCGACGAGCCCACGACCGGGCTGCACATGGCCGACGTCGAGCGGCTGAACGAAGTGCTCCAGCAACTGGCCGACACCGGCAACACGCTGGTAATCATCGAGCACAACCTGGACGTAATCAAGACGGCGGACTACGTGATCGACATGGGCCCCGAGGGCGGCGACAAGGGCGGCCAGGTACTGGCCGAAGGCACGCCGGAGGAGGTCGCGGAGGTAAAAGAGAGTTATACGGGGCAGTTTTTGCGGAAGGCGTTGAAGCGAAGCTGACGCGAAAGGAAGGCGGCGTCGGATGAAACCGCTGTTGACGCCGCTCGCAGAGACGGCCCAAGTGTCGGGACCGATCTCACCGACGAGGAACGCTTAATCCATCAGCGCGTCCGCCACCCTCGCCAGTGCCGACAGCTCCAGCGCCTCGCCGCGCGCGCGCGGGTCGATGCCGCACGCCTCGAGCAGCGCGACGGCCGATTCGCGGTTCAGGCCGAACGCGGCGACCAGGTTGTTGGCCAGCGTCTTGCGGCGCATCGCGAAGGCCGCCTGGATCACGCGGCGCATCTGCACATCGCTCTTCGCCGTCACCGGCTTTTCTTCATAGAGGTCGATCCGGCACAGCCGGCTGTCCACATGCGGCGGCGGCGTGAACGCGTGCGGGCCGACGGCGAACAGCGCGCGGGCTTCGCCGTGGTAGCGAATCGTCGCCGCCAACGCCGAGTAGGCCTTCTGCCCCGGCTGCGCGAGAATCCGCTCGCAGGCCTCCTGCTGCACCATCACCGTGATCGAGGCGGGCGGCGGCGCAAGCGCCACCAGCTTGAGCAGGATGTCGGACGTGATGTGGTAGGGCAAATTGGCCACCACCCGATAGGGCCCATCGCCGAAGGCCCCGGCCGCGAGCGCGGAAAGGTCGCACTTGAGCGCGTCCTCGAACACCAGCTGCACATCGCAATAGGGCGCGAGCACCTCGCGCAGTACCGGCTCGAGCGCGCGGTCGATCTCGAGCGCGTACACCCGCGCGCCGCGCCCGGCCATCTCGGCGGTCAGCACGCCCGCGCCCGCGCCGATCTCGAGCACGTTCACACCCGCCCCGACATCCGCGGCGTCGGCGATGCGGCCGATGATCTCGGCGTTCAGCAGGAAGTTCTGGCCGAGCGAATGGGTAAAGCGAAAGCCGTGGCGCTCGAGCGCCGCCCTCGAAACCACCTCGTAATCCATAAACACCTCAACAAATCAGATCCATCGCTTACGAAACCCCGGGAGGTTTGGAGGGCCGCAGCCCCCCAAGTTTAACCCCAGATGCCGGCTCTGCCGGTACCTGGGGATTCCGACAAAGGGCGAGCTTGCCCGCCCGACTCGGAATCAATTCCACCAGCCGGATTGCTGAAGACCCCGCAGGGTTTTCAGCAATCCGGCCTCGTTCTCCCTCCCTCGCATACGGCCGCAGCCGGATGCAGGGCCGCGCCTCAATAACGCAGGCTTCGCAGCACCTCGAACACCCGCTGCGATTCGGTTTGGGCCTTCTGCTTGGGCGGGAACCCGGCGTCGAATGCCTTGAGTTCCTCGGGATCGGTCTCGTAATCGGGGCTCTCGACGAACCGACCAGCCGCGTGCGCAAGCGCGCCGGGTTTAAGCGAAAGCGCCATCAGCGCCACCGCGTATACGCCGTCCGCGGCGCTGATGCCGTACACCTCGCCGCTGCGGAAGCCGAAGCGCGCGTAGTAGCGCGGGTCGCCGTAGATCAGCACCCGCTCGTGCCCCATCCGCGCGGCCTCGTCCAGCGAGTGCCGGATCAGCGCCGAGCCGATCCCCCGCCTTTGATGTCCGGGCAGCACGGCCACCGGCCCAAAGCAGACCACGGTCAGCGCGCCGCCGTCCGGGCGTTCGATCCGCGCGCGGGTGTAGGCGATCTGCCCGACCAATTGTCCGCGCAACTCGGCCACGAGGTTGAGCTCGGGGATGAAGTCGGGGCTGGACCGCAGATGATGCAAGCACAGGTGCTCGTCGCAGCCGGGCACATGCAGGTTCCAAAACGCCTCGCGCACGAGCGATTCCACCGCGCGCCGCTCCTCGGGGCGCTCGGGGCGGATGAGCATATCCTTCATCGGCGAGCCTTCTTTCATGCAAGTGCGGGGTAAAGCCCCGGACATGGGTGTAACGCCGCAGGGGCAACCTCAGGTCGCCCGAGCCTGTTTGACGCGTAGCCCAAGCGGGCATACCCCCTACGGGGGAGCGGGGAGGGCCGTAGCCCTCCCCGCTCAAATTTCCATTCTCTCGCGTCAGCGCGCCTGAATCATTTCCTTCACCTTCATCAGTCGCGTCAGCGCCCCGCGCTCGTTCTCGTCCAGCTTCATCGTGATGTAGCGGATCGTCTCGTTGAGATCGGGGATCATCACGTATTCGAGCGCGTTCACGCGGCGGCGGGTCTTTTCGATTTCGTCGGCCAGCAGGTTGCACACCTTCTCGATCTCGGCCAGCCGGATCATGTCGGGGAGCACGGCGGCCAGGCCCGCGATGGCGCCGTCGAGCGCGGGCGAGGTCTCGGCGAAGCCGTAGGACAGCTGCGCCTCCTTCAGGCTCTCAAGATCGACCGTGATGCTCGGCACCTCGACCGACATGATGTTGTTCCGGCCCACGGTCAGCGCGGCGGTGCGCGCCGGATAGAGCACCGCGGCCTCGAGCATGGCGGGTTGCATCACGCCGCTGGTCAATGCGAACTCGGACAGCGCCTTCGAAAGCGCGTCCTCCACCTCGGCGCGCAGCCGCGCGTTTTCGCGCACCAGCAGCACGAACCGGCGCATCATCTCGTCGCGCTTGTCCTTGAGCAGCTTGTGCCCGCGCTCGGCGGTCTTGAGCCGCCTTTTCAGGCGGGTCAGCTCCATGCGCGTCGGATTGACGTTGATCCGCGCCATGGCTACGCCTCCTTCGGCCAGTACTTGTCGATCATGTCGTCGCGGATGCGCTTGTGCTCGGAGCGGGGTAGGATCGCAAGCAGCTTCCAGCCGAGCTCGAGCGTCTCCTCGACCGGGCGATTGGCCCCGTAGCCCTGCGATACGTACTCCTTCTCAAAGGCGTCGGCGAACCTGGCGTACAGCTTATCCATTTCGGAAAGCGCCGCCTCGCCCAGGATGACCGCCAGCTCCTTGGCGTCCTTGCCGCGCGAGTAGGCCGAGAACAGCTGGTTCATCGTGGGCGCGTGATCCTCGCGCGTCTTGCCCTCGCCGATGCCCTTGTCCTTGAGGCGCGAGAGCGACGGCAGCACGTCGATCGGCGGCTGCAAGCCCTTGCGGTACAGCTCGCGGCTCAGGATGATTTGACCCTCGGTGATGTAGCCGGTCAGGTCGGGGATCGGATGGGTCTTGTCGTCCTCGGGCATGGTCAAGATGGGAATCTGGGTGACCGAGCCGCGCTTGCCGCGGATGCGCCCGGCGCGCTCGTAGAGGCTGGCGAGGTCGGTGTACAGGTAGCCGGGGTAGCCGCGCCGGCCCGGCACCTCCTTACGCGCGGCGGACACCTCGCGCAGCGCCTCGGCGTAGTTGGTGATGTCGGTCAGGATGACCAGCACGTGCATGTCCTTTTCATACGCCAGGTACTCGGCGGCGGTCAGCGCCATGCGCGGCGTGTTGATGCGCTCAATCGCCGGGTCGTTGGCCAGGTTCATGAACAGCACCGTGCGGTCGATCGCGCCGGTCCTTCTGAAATCGCTGATGAAGAAGTCGGCCTCCTCGAAGGTGATGCCGATCGCGCCGAACACCACGGCGAACTTCTCGGAGCCGCCGCCGAGCACCTTCGCCTGGCGCGCGATCTGAGCGGCGAGCTGCGCGTGCGGAAGTCCGCTCCCCGAGAACACCGGCAGTTTCTGGCCGCGCACCAGCGTGTTCAGCCCGTCGATCGCCGAGATGCCGGTCTGGATGAACTCGTCGGGGTAGTCGCGCGCGGCCGGGTTGATCGGCGCGCCGTTGACGTCCATGCGCATTTCGGGGATGATCTCGGGCCCGCCGTCGCGCGGGCGGCCCAGCCCGTCGAACACGCGGCCCAGCATGTCCATCGACACCGACAGCTCGATCGAGCGGCCGAGGAAGCGCGCCTTGGAAGACTCGATCGTGAGGCCCAGCGAGCTTTCAAACAGCTGCACCATCGCGCGGTCGCCGCTGATCTCGAGCACGCGGCCCAGGCGCTTTTCGCCGCTCTGCTGCTCGATCTCGACCAGCTCGGCGTACTTGACCCCGCTCACGCCCTCGACCAGCATCAGCGGGCCGACCACCTCGCGGATGGTGGAGTATTCCTTCAGCATGTTACAGCCCTCCTTCGCCGAGCGCGGCCATCTGATCGTTCAGTTCCGCCTCGATGGCGTCGAACTGCTGGAGCTCCGTCTCGGCGATGTACTTGGCACGGCCGATGCGCTCGCGCACCTTGAGGCCGGAAACCTTCGACAGATCGGCCCCTCCGGCAATCGCCTTCTGTCCCTTGACCTGGAAGTCCAGGATCAGCGACAGCATGCGGTATTGCTTCTTGAGCGAGGTGTAGGTGTCCACCTCGTCGAACGCGTTTTGGTGCAGATAGTCCTCGCGGATCATGCGCGCCACTTCGAGCGTGAGCCGGTCCTTGAAGCTGAGCGCGTCCACGCCCACGAGCCGCACGATCTCGTCGAGCTCGGCCTCTTCCTGAAGGATGCGCATGGCCTCGGCGCGCTTTTCGTTCCAGTCGGGCGCGACGAAGTCGCTGAACCACTGTTCCATGCGGTCGAGGTACAGCGAATAGCTCTGCAGCCAGTCGATTGCGGGGAAGTGGCGCTTGTAGGCCAGAGCCGCCGACAGCCCCCAGAACACCTTGACGATGCGCAGCGTGGCCTGCGAAACCGGCTCGGAAATATCGCCGCCCGGCGGCGACACCGCGCCGATCGCCGAAATCGCGCCCTCGCGCGCGTCGCCGCCCAGGCACCTGACCCAGCCGGCGCGCTCGTAGAACTCGGCGATGCGGCTGGATAGGTAGGCCGGATAGCCCTCCTCGCCCGGCATCTCCTCGAGCCGGCCCGACATCTCGCGCAGCGCCTCGGCCCAGCGCGAGGTGGAGTCGGCCATGATGGCGACCTTGTAGCCCATGTCGCGGTAGTACTCGGCGATCGTGATGCCGGTGTAGATCGAGGCCTCGCGCGCCGCGACCGGCATGTCGGAGGTATTGGCGATCAGCACGGTGCGCTTCATCAGCGTCTCGCCGGTGCGCGGGTCGTGCAATTCGGGGAACTCCATCAGCACGTCGGTCATCTCGTTGCCGCGCTCGCCGCAGCCCACGTACACGATGATGTCGGCGTCGGCCCATTTCGCAAGCTGGTGCTGCACCACGGTCTTGCCGCTGCCGAACGGGCCGGGCACGGCCGCCACGCCGCCGCGCGCGATCGGAAAGAAGGTGTCGATGACGCGCTGCCCGGTGACCATCGGCTCGTTCGGGGCCAGCTTCTCGCGGTAGGGCCGCCCCCGGCGCACCGGCCAGCGCTGCAGCATCGTGATCTCGTGCAGCTCGCCGCCCGCCGTGCGCAGCCTTGCGACCACATCCTCAAGCTTGGCGTTGCCCTTGTGGATAAACTCCACCGCGCCCGCGACGCCCGGCGGCACCATGATCTTGTGCACAACCACCGCGGTCTCATCGACCGTGCCCAGCACGTCGCCGGCGGACAGCTGCTGACCCACCTTGCAGGTAGGCTCGAACACCCACAGCCGCTCGCGGTCGAGCGAATTCACGCGTACACCGCGCGTGATGCGGTCGCCGGCCTTCGCGCGGATCGCGGTCAGCGGGCGCTGGATGCCGTCGAAGATCGACTCGATCAGCCCCGGCCCGAGCTCCACCGACAGCGGCGCGCCGGTCGAAACGACCGGTTCGCCCGGCCCCAACCCCGCCGTTTCCTCATAGACCTGTATGGAAGCGCGGTCGCCGCGCAGCTCGATGATCTCGCCGATCAGCCCGTGCTCGGACACGCGCACCACGTCGTACATGGTGGCGTCCGCCATGTGCTCGGCTACGATCAGCGGCCCGGCGACCTTCGTGATGATTCCCTGTCGCATCGGCTTATCCCTCTCCCTTAAATAGTATGTCCGCGCCGACGGCCTTCTCGACGTTCGCGCGAATGCGCCTCATGCCCTCGCCGGTCGCGCCCGACGCGCCGGGAATGGGGATGATCGCCGGCAGCGCCCGGGATTTGTAACGCGAAATGGTCTCCCCGATCTGGGCGGCCACTTCCTCGGTGATGAAGATCACCGCCGCGCCGCCCTCGGCCAGGCGGAACACTTCCGCCGAGGCCTCCTGCGCGCCGGCCACCGGGCAGACCGTGAGCCCCAGCGCCTTGAATGCCAGCACCGCATCTCGGGCGCCGACGACCGCAATCTCATTTGACATCCGCCTGCCCCCCTTTTCAGTACATGGCGCGCAGCCGCCGCTCGATGGTCGTGATCGGCACATTCGCCGCCTTCGCGGTGGCGATCAGCCGCACCGCACCCGCCTCGCGCTCGCGCGCGAGCAGGTAGCCCACCAGCGGACGGATGGTCAGCGTTTCATTTTTGTGGCCGCTCAGCAGCCCCGCCAGGCGGTCGTCGACGGCCTTTTCGACCTCGGCCAAATCCACGGGCGTACGCTTGAGCGTCGCCGCCAGCGCCCCGGCGTAGGGCTTGCCGGAGATAAGCGCCGCCGCGCGCTCGGGGGCGTCCGCGACCTGTGCAAGCGCGTCCTCGTCCAGCGTTCCGCCCGGCAGCAGCATCTCGCGCGCGAACGCCCCGTCGCGCCCGATCGCGTGGCTGCGCAGCGCGATCAGCAGGTTGAGCATACAGGTGCGCTCGGCAAAATACGCGCGGATCACCGCGTCGTTCGTATCCTCGATCCTGCGGTTGATGAAGCGCTGGGCCGCCTTGTCCAATTCGGCGTCGACGAACAGCGGATCCATCTTCACGGCGATGCGCCCCTCGATCCGCTCCATCGCGTCCAGGAACTCATCGGGCAGTTCGGCGTAGCGCCGCTCCTCGACCGCGCGGCGCAGTCGCTGGGCATCGATCAGCCCGTTCGGCGAGAGCGGCAGGCCGTCCAGCTGACCCAGCGCCCGCGCCTTGACGAGCAATTTCAAATTGAGCGCGTCGTAGCGCACCAGGAAGCAGTCGGTGGCCGCCGCGTCGGGCGAAGTGTCCCTGACCAGCGCGGCCGCGGCCTGCACGTGATGTTCTGCGGCCTGCTCGATGTCCCGGGCGCCGCGCACATCGCCCCAATTAAGCTCGGTCAGCGCGCGCGCCACGTCCTCGATCGTATCGAGCGAGAGCAGCCGCCCAATCGCCGCCCCGCTGAGCAGCGATTTCGAAAGCACCTGCACGCGACCGATCGCAAAGCCGTAACTCAGCTGTGGCAAGCGTATCCCTCCGATCTCATGACGCGCCGAACAGCGCGGCCGCCACCTCGGCCTCGAGCCGGGGCCTCTGTTCATCGAGCACCGACTCGAAGGTGCAGCTGACCGCGAGTCCCCCGCGCCGGAGCACGAAACCCCCGCCGTCGCCCACCTCGTCCGACAGCTCTACGGGTGGCTTGCCCGCCTTTCGCAGCGCCGCGTTCAGCCTCGTCATATAGGCCTCGTCGAATAGCGCGCGGTCGGCCCGGCCCACCACCAGCTGCTCGCCCTGCTCGCTGGCCGCGAGCAGCAGCCGCTCGAAAAAGTCCTTCTTTTGGTCGGCATCCATTTTATGCATCCGCGCAAGCGCGTCCCCAAAGGCCTCGTCGATCACCTCGCGCTTGACCTTAAGCAGCGCCTTTTTCTGATCGAGCTCGGCCATGCGCAGCATGCGATCGCGCAGCTGAGCCGCCTGGGCGTCCGCAAGCTCCGCCGCGGCCTCGCGCTTGCGCTCGGCCTCGCGCTCGGCTTCGGCGTGAATGCGGTCGATCTTCTCGCTCGCTTCGCGCAGCACGTCGGCGGCGGCGGCGCGCGCCTCCTCGATGATCTTTTCGGTAATGGCCTGTGCGTTCAATCGGGTCCTCTCCCTTCCCCCGTAGCCCCGCTCATGCGAATACGGCCGCGGCCGGATCCGCGTGACCGGCTACGCCAGCGATGCAATCGGCAGGAACTGCACGATCAGGAACGACGCCAGCAGCGCCAGCACCGCGTAGGTCTCGACCATGACGGTCAGCGTGATGCCCTGGCCGCCGGCCTCGGGACGCTTGCCCAGGAGGCAGATGCCGGCCGCGGCCACCTTGCCCTGATAGATCGCGGAGATCAGGCCGACGATGGCCACCGGCATGCAGCCGACCAGGATCCACAACCCCTCGGACAGCGTGACGGCCACCATGCCGCCCAGCACATTGAGCTTGAGCATCACGATGAAGCCGATCAGGAAGCCGTAGATGCCCTGCGTACCGGGCAGCAGCTGCAACACCATCGCCTGGCCGAACACGTCGGGGTTCTCGGCGAGCACGCCGGTCGCGGTCTCGCCCGCGATGCCCACGCCCCTGGCCGAGCCGATGCCCGCGAGCAACACGGCAAGCGCCGCCCCCAGCAGCGCGAAGAACTGACCCACACCGATGAATTCCATACGTAATGCCCTCCCCATTTCGTTTCAATTCATATAAGCGGCACCGCGCCGCGAGTTGGCTAAAACTCCTCGCCCCGGATGTCCACATAGCGGCCGTTCACCGCGAGCGGGCTGAAGTCGCGCCCGCCCATCTCGTAGAACTTGCCGAAGAACTCGATAAACTGCAACCGGCACGAATGCACGTACGCGCCCAACGCGTTGATGAACAGGTTGAACGTGTGCCCCACCACCAGGATCAGGATCGCGGCGGCCGAGCCCGCCGGGCTGCCCCACATCATGCCGGCCAAGGTGTTGAACACCATGCCGATGACGCCGGTCGCCAGGCCCATGCCAAACAGCCGCGCGTAGGACAGAAGGTCCGATAGGTAGCCGCTCACGCCGTACAGCGCGCCCAGCCCGCCCAGGATGCGCTTGAAGAAGTTGGGCTTGTCGCGCCTGGCGAACAGGACGATGCCCGCAGCGCCCGCGATTGACAGCACCATGCCCACGCTCTTTGACACGGCCAGCAACGCAAGGCCGATCAGCAGCATCATCCAACTGCCCTGATCCAGCAGGGCATCCAGCGGCTTGCCGCGCCGGATGTTCATATAGGCGGCCACCCCGAGCCCGGTGAACAGGTGCAGCGCGCCCAGCCCCATACACAGCGCCAGCATGCCGATCGGGTCCTCCATCGGCACCAGCAGCAGCGCCGGAATGCCCTCGATCGAGAACCAGCCGCCGTACATCGCGCCCCAGAACACCGTGGACAGGCCGCCCAGCGCCAGGATGAACGCCATCTGGCCGATCCCGCGGCCCCTGAGCTTCACATAGATGTAGGAGGCCGCCACGCCCAGAATGATGCCATAGGCGGCGTCGGACACCATCATGCCGAAGAAGCACACCCAGAACGGCATCATGATGAAGGTGGGGTCGAACCCGTTCGGGTCGGGCATCGAGAACATCTTGACGATGCTCTCAAACGGACGCACGTAGGACTTGTTCACCAAAAAAGTCGGGGGCTGTTCGCCCTCGGCGGGGTCTTCCAATGTCAGTTCGCAGATGGGCGCGATCTTTTTGATCTCGGCCTCGACCGCCTGCTGCCGGTTCGCGGGCAGCCAGCCGGTCAGCAGGAACGCCGACTGCGTATTTGCGCACTTGAGCGCGCCGACCACCCGGTCGCGCTCGGCGGCCTCGATGTCGCGCAGCAGCCGCATGCGCGGCAGATGCTCGCCCAGCTTGCGCACTTCCTCGGTCAGCTGCGCGCGCACCTCGTCCAGGCGCGCAAGCCGTCCGTTTGCCTGGTCGATTGCCAACGCCGCGGTGCCGGTCAGCCCCTCAAAGTACACGCGCGCCGCGCCCGCCTCGCGCATCAGCGCGCCCAACGCCTCCGCCTCGGACTTGTGCAGCGCGATCAGCGCGTTCACCCCTTCGCGCCCGCCCGGCACCTGCTGGACGCAGACCGCGTTCAGGCGCGCGCAGCCCTGCTCGAGCACGGGCCAGCCCCGAAGCGGCATGGTCGCCAACAACACCTCGGCCGATCGGGTCTCCCTGGTCTCCTCGAGCGGCAGGTCCAGCGCCTCCCAGGGCGTAAGCTGGGCAAGCAGCGCCTTCTCCCGCGCCTCGCGCGCGCGCAGCTCGCCGCGCGTACGCTCGATCTCCTCCAGCCGATCGACGACCTCCATGACCTCGCCCGCCGCGCCCAGCGCCGCGGCGACCTGGTCGTCGCCGGCCTCGGGGCGCACGGACAGCAGCCCCGGCTTGTTCGAGTCGAACGCCGCCAGCCGCGATATCGCCAGGTCGAGCCGCGCGATCCGCTGGCTCAACTCCTGCGCGCGCCTCTCTTCGAGCTCGGGTGCCGGGCGCTCTTCGGCCGCGTCCTGCGCCACGATCTCCACACAAGAAAGGCGCTGCAGCGCCTTGAGCAGCCGGTGTTTATCACGGTTTAGCCCCAACAGCGTGAGCTTCTTCATCTCAGCGATGGCCATCAGCAACAATCCTTTCAAAGACCGATCGCCCCGCGTCCTGAACGCGCGCGCGCGCCCGTTCGCGCATGGCCTCGCGCTCGGCGGCACGCCGCAGCTCGAGCGACTTGATCTCGTCGCCGATCAGCACGCGCGCCTCCTCAAGCCGCCGCTGCGCCTCCTCGCCGAGCGCCTTTTGGGCCTCGCGCGCCTGGTGTACGCCCGCCTCCTCCACCGACTTTATCATTTCGCGGGCCTGAAGCTGCGCGTCCCTGACGATCCGCTCGGCCTCGGCCTCGGCCTGCTCGATCTGCCCCAGCACGGTAACCGACAAAGCGTTCCCCTCCCCCGGTGGCGGTTATTTTGTCCCAAAGATACGGTCGCCCGCGTCGCCGAGCCCCGGCACGATGTAGCCGTGGTCGTTGAGCTTCTCGTCGATCGCGCCGATGTAGATGTCCACTTCGGGATGCGCCGCTTGCACCGCCTTGATGCCCTCGGGCGCGCCGATCAGGCACATCAGCTTGATCGAGGTGCAGCCGCGCGCCTTCAAAAAGCCGATCGCCGCCACCGACGAACCGCCGGTCGCCAGCATCGGATCGACCACGATCAACTCGCGTTCCTCGACGTCGGGCGGCAGCTTGCAGTAGTACTCGACGGGCTTGAGCGTCTGCGGGTCGCGGTACAGCCCGATGTGACCCACCTTGGCGGCCGGCACCAGCTTCATGATGCCGTCCACCATGCCGAGGCCCGCGCGCAGGATGGGCACCACGCCCAGCTTCTTGCCGCTCAAAACCTTCGTTGTGCACTTGCAAATCGGGGTCTCTATTTCGATTTCCTTGAGCGGAAGATCGCGCGTGACCTCGTAGGCCATCAACATGGAAATCTCTCCGAGCAGTTCCCGAAAGTCCTTGGTGCCGGTGTTGACGTCGCGCATCAGCGAAATCTTGTGCTGAATCAGCGGATGTTTGATCTCGTATACCCTGCTCATTGGTACCCCTCCCGACGGTGCGGAATCCCTGTCCGCATATCCAATTACATATTATATACAAACTCGGCGGAAAGATCAACCAGAAAAAAAGGGGGATTGGTGATATTGGGGATCGAGGGTATATCCCAATATCGGTCCGCCCCGCTATTGAGCCGGCCCCGCCTTGACGCCCAGCAGCGCGTGGAGCGGGGCGAGCGCGCGCAGGATGTCGCCATGGTCGTATACCGGGACGGGTGTGCCATGGCAAAACGTGGGCATCAGGCGGTCGATCGGCGCGTCGAGCGCAAACGCCAGCCGCGCCAGCGTTTCGATGGACAGCTTGCGCGTGCCCCGCTCAATGTGTCCCAGAAAGGAAACCGATATCCCCGCCTTCCCCGCCAGCTCCGTCTGCGTCCATCGGCGCGCCTTGCGCAGCGTTCGAACGCGCGCGCCCAATTCGGTGTAGATGTCCATCGCTACCGTTCCCTCCGACTCAGTTTATAAGCATAATTTACATTGAATAATAGCATATCTAATTGCTATATTCAATAATTTCTACCACTTAAATTGATGATGCCGCGGTTTCCGGTATGATTCAAGAGGAAACAATGAAGTCGGAAAGGTGAGCGTTTTGTTTCGCTATCGAATCAGGAGCTTGCGCGAGGAGCGCGGCGTTTCGCAGGCGCAGTTGGCGAGAATTGCGCAAGTCAACCAATCGTCCGTCGCCAATTGGGAAAGCGGGAAGGCCACGCCCCGATACAGCGTGCTGCTCAAAATTTCCAATTATTTCAAGGTGTCGCTCGATTATCTGGCCGGGCGCTCCGACGTGCGCGAAGTGCTCACCTGCGAAACCGTCGGCTTCAAGACCTCCGAACACGAGCGGGCCATCGTCGAATCCTACCGCAGGCTCACCCCGCGCGAGCAGTCCATGGTGTGCAAGCAGCTCGACGTACAGCCGCCGGTAAGGCGGTAGCGCAGGAGTTGCCGGATCCGGTGGCTGTACCGGGTCGCTGGAGAGCGCGTCGGCGCTGACGCCGTTAAGCGCAAATGCGGCTGACCAAAGAAGCGGTACGCAGGAGAACCATGCGCAGTCGGGCGTGGCTAAGGCTGATGGGGCTGCAGCGATGCCTGAAGCAGGGTTATGCGGGAAGCCTGCATGGATCGTGGAGCGACGTTCCTCGGGGGGCACGGCGAAAAACCGCCGTCAGATTCGCGGCAGATCGGATGGCAGGCGCTGTTTGCGGGGAAAACCGCGATGGCCGTATGTATATCCCGGGCGAAGCGCGGCATGCCGGCAGCGCCTTTTTATCGGCCGCCCTCCGCCTAAGTCCGAATATATTCATTATCGATACCTATATTACTACAAAGCGAATAATAATGCAAGATCATCGCATCAGTTCAAGCCAAAACGTGCTCCCCTGGCCCAGGCGGCTCTCAACGCCATACCTGGCTGCGTGCATGTCGAGAATCCCCTTCACGATCGAAAGTCCAAGCCCCGTGCCCGCCTTGTCGCGCACGTGTTCCTTGGCCTTGTAATAGCGCTCCCAGATCCTGGGCAGCTCTGCCTCCGAGATGCCCTCGCCGTGGTCGCTGACCTCGACGCGCACCGCGTCTTTGAGGCCCTTTGCGCGCACCAGCACCTGCCTGTCCGCGCCGGCGTAGTTCATCGCGTTTCCGATCAGGTTGTACAGCACCTGTTCGATCCGGCGGCCTTCGGCCCGCACCATCAGATCCGGGTCGATCTCGGCTTGGAATGAATACCCTTCCTTGGAGAACAGAGGCTCGAATCTGGACATCACGCGTTCGACAGCCGAGCCCACATCTACCTGCTCCAGGATCAGCGCCGCGCCGCCCGATTGCACCTCGCCGAGCGATAGGATGTCGTTGACCAGTTTCGTCAGCCGGTCCGCCTCGGCCGCAATGACGTCGAGGTGGGCCTCTCGCTTCGCCTTATTGTCCCCGCTGATGTCGTGGATCAGCTCTGCATATGCCTTAATCATCGTCAGCGGCGTCTTCAGATCGTGCGATACGTTCGCGATCAGCTCGCGCCGGAGACCCTCGACATTGCCCAGCTCACGGCTCGCATAGGTCAGCGTATCCGAGAGCCGGTCCAACTCGGAGCAAAATCCCCTGTCGAAGGATTCCGGAAATTTCGCCTCTGCCAGGCGTTCCGCCTGTTTTGTAATCGCGGCGACAGGCCGCGTAAACTTGCGCGAGATGAAAAACGCAATAATCAGACCCATGACGAGCGCCACGATGCTGACATACCACAATTGGCGGCGCAGGATTCCAATCGTCATACCGAGGGGGGCGAGCGGTGTGGAGATGTACAGCACCGCGTTGTCCAGCGCCACGCCGATCACCAGCGTCCTTGCGTCTGAGGCGCTCGATCCCAGCGTGTACTTCACACGCCCGTCCGCGCTCTGGTTGAGGCGCGCGATAAAGTCCGGGTAGTCCGTGGGCAGCATGCGCATCATGCCGCCGCGGCCTCTGCGCTCACCCCTGGCGCGCGTTCTCATGTGCTCGTCGGTTGTGTAG
This sequence comes from Anaerozeibacter quisquiliarum, assembly GCF_051162045.1. Taxonomy (NCBI): domain Bacteria; kingdom Bacillati; phylum Bacillota; class Clostridia; order Eubacteriales; family Anaerozeibacteraceae; genus Anaerozeibacter; species Anaerozeibacter quisquiliarum. The sequence continues at coordinate 9,472 of NZ_JBISDI010000044.1, read as the reverse complement.
GATACGACGCCATTCGCATCGATCAGGTACACGAGGATGCTGTTCTCGTATGCCGCCTGGTCGAGCAGGCTCTCAAAATCGGATACGTTCCGCGCCGCCGCCAGTTCGGTCGCCACGCGCTCCAGCGCTTGGGTCGCCATGCCCTCGTACAGGCTTTGCAGAAACACCGTCTGCAATAGCCACAGAAGGCAGAGGATCGTCGCCGCAAACGCCGTGAAGTACGCAAACAGCTTGACGCCAATCGAACGCCTGTCAAACCTCAAATTTGTATCCCACCCCTCGGAGCGTGACGATGTAGTCCCGGTACGGGCCCAGGTTCCCGCGCAGCAGCTTTACCTGCGCGTCCACGGTTCGGTCGTCGCCGTAGTAGTCGTAGCCCCAAACGGCGCTCAGAATCTGCTCTCGCGTCAGCGCGATCCCCTTGTTCTGGACGAGGTAGATTAAAAGGTCGTATTCCTTCGGCGTCAGATCGGCTTTCTGGCCGCCAACCGACACGCTGCGGCCGAGCGTGTCAATGCGCAGGCCTTGAAACGCGAGAACCCCCGCGCCCTCTTCCTTATTCGCGCATCCCGCCGCAGCCTGATGCCGCTTGACGATCACATGGATGCGTGCCATCAGCTCCTTGGGCGAGAACGGCTTGACGACGTAGTCGTCCGCTCCCATTTCAAACCCGAACAGCTTGTCGTACTCTTCGCCCCGCGCACTGAGCATCAGGACGGGGATATCCTTTTCTTTCCGGATCTGCTTGGACGCCGAGAATCCGTCCAGGCGCGGCATCATCGCGTCCATGATTACGATATCGTAGTCGTTCGCGCGGCACATTTCCACCGCTTCCATGCCGTCCCGCGCTTCGTCGGCTTCGAAACCCTCAAATTCCACATATTCTCGAATGACCGTCCGGATGCCGGGCTCGTCGTCCACGATCAGAACCTTCATTTCGAAGCGCCCCCTAAAAAGGATTGATGGGAGAATTATAACACGGCTCAGCGTTCCGGGCAATGAAGCAGGGGATGAAGGCAGGGCGGGGATACTCCCGCCCTGACCTCGCATACCGGCTTGCCGGTCAGTTCCGGCCGCCCTTTCTGCCCATCATGTGGTTGGAATCGGTATTCCGGGCATTGGAACGACCGCGTCCGCCGCCTCGCGTACCCGAGCCGAACCTGGCGCCTGTTGCGCCCTCGTTCATCCCGGCCATGCACATGCCGCCCCTGATGCCCATGCCGCCCCTGCCCATGTTGGTCATGCCCGCGTCGCGCAGCGAGCCGTTCAACGTCCGCCGCGCCTGCCGAAGCGTCGCGATGGCGTTCTGAATGGTGGAATTGGTATTCGCGTTCTGGGCGATCTTTATCCACAGGTCGCTCTGGCCTTGAGCGCTCAGCGCGTCCGCCTGCGCCTGGGTCAGCTGGCCCGCATCCGCGAGATCCTGCATGGCCGCCCTGCGGTCGTCGCCGGACTTGGCGTTGGCTTCGTAGAAAGCCTTATACTGCTCGGCAGTCCAGGCACTCTGATCGAGCTCGGCGAGTGACTTGCACGAGGCGCGCTGCGCCATGTACGCATCCACGTCCGCCTGGTTCACGATACCGGCGGTTATCAGGTCGGCCAGCACCGCATCCTCGACCTGCTCATACAGCGATAACGCGCTGTCGTAGGCGGCCTTCTGTTCGTCAGTCAGTGAACCGGTGTCAAGGCCATAGCCGCAACCGCAGTAGCCCATACCGTAGCCGTCGGCCACGCCGCGGCCGTACTTCCTGCCATAAGCGACCGCGCCGGTATCGTCGGCTGCCGCCAACATGGCCGCGTCCGATGGGTCCGTCGTCTGATTCGCAGCCTCGGCCAGTGCCGCAATCGGGAGCGCTACCGCCAGCGCCAGCGCGCACATCACGACCAGGCGCTTCATTCCGTTGTTGAAAGATCCCTTCTTCATGGTTGTCATCTCCTGTCTTTTAATTCCACGCGTTGGTGGATGCGCTCAGTATAGCGTGCTTATATGACTGGAGCATGAAAGGCGGTGGCAAGCTGCATGAAAAGCGCATGATTCCCATCGCTTTGCGGCACCTTCCGTACGGCAAAGGCGAAGCGATGGGGCGATCCATTCAAGGCCATCCAGGTTTCATTCAGGTTACATTGGGCGCGCGCTTGATTTCTTTGCATCCGTCTTGTATCATAATCATGGGATGCATATCTCTTGGCCCTATAACAAAGGAGGCCGCCGCCGGGCAATCGCCCGGGACCGCGGCCCGGGGTGTGAAACCGCCGTCCTCACAGCTTTCGGCAGCTTTCCCGAATGGCAATGGTGTGGGGCAGCGTGATGCTCTCCACATTCTGGCCGCCCGGCTCCAACAGCTTGTCGATACTGCGGCGGGCGATTTGTTCCACCGGCTGGGCGACGGTGCTCAGCGCGGGGCGGGTTTCCAAAGCCTGGCTGCCGTTGTCAAAGCCGAGCACCGAAATATCGTCCGGTGTCTTCACGCCGTGGTCATGCAGGCAGGCCATTGCCCCGGCGGCCATTTCATCGCTGAAGACAAAGGCCGCCGTAATGCCAAGGTTGCGCCCCAGCAGGGTTTCCATCCCACGGTAGCCATCCTCAAAGGAGTACCATGCGTAGGCGATGTTTTCCTCCGGCAGGGCCAGACCGGCGTCGGCCAACGCCTTCCTGCAGCCCATGATGCGCTGGGAACCCGAACCGATGGCTTCCGCCTTGTCGGAGATGATGCCGATGTTGCGGTGGCCCAGCCGGAGCAGGTAGTTGGCGCCGTCATAGGCGGCCGCCAGATCGTCGATGCGTACGGAAGACACCTGCCGGGTGGCGGACAGGCCGCTGCATACCACGAGGGGAATCCGCAGATCCGACAGGCTCTTGTAAAACAGGGTGTCGCCGCCTTCGTGCAGCAGCACGACGCCGGCCGGTGACAGCGCCCGGATCCGGGTCAGGCACACGCTGGGCTCCTGCTTCTCATGATAGCACAGGATCAGCATGGATCGTTCCAATTCGTCGCAATACTTTTGCAGTTCCGAAAGGATATCAAGTTGGAAGCGATGGTGCAGATACGGGATGACGGTTACAATGGGCTCCAGCAGCCCGCTTTTGCGCCGCTGATATTTGGCGGAGGGTTGGTAGCCGGTCTTCTGTACGCTCCTGCGGATCCGCTCGTTGAGCTCGGGGCTCATGGAGGCGCTGCCGCTGAAATACCTGGAGATGGTGGCCGGCGAGACGTCGCAGTACGCCGCGAATTCCCGTATGTTCATGCTGATTCCCACCTTTGAATGGTTGCCGGGCCATTGCCCGCTTACGCGGAAAGAATAGGAGGCAAACCATATGATTGTACTCGATCAAACGCTTCTTTTCCACCTTGAGGACGATAAAACCAACCGCGGCGTCGAATTTTTTCTTCCGGAGGATTGCCGCGCGCTCCGGTTCGAGTGCGAGTATAGCCCCAAGTTCATTGAGGACACGGCGCTCTCGCTGCGGGCCGTTCGGGCCAGCATCGGCCGGTATGTGCCCCGCTACCAGCTGCCGCAGTACGCCCAAAACCTGAAGATGGGCGAAACCCTGGTCAACCTGCTCACCTTTTCGCTGGACCATGAGGGGATCTACCTGGGCTGCGCCCACCGCCATGCGGCGCATCAAGTCCACACGCTCTCGGCGGCAGGTTCTTCGCCCGGCTTCGTGCGTCACGGGGCCACCGCCGGCCACTGGCGGGCGGTGATAAACGTCCACTCCATCACTTCGCCCGAGGTCGCCTACCGTCTGATCGTCAGCGCGCTGCGGGAGGGAGAAAATCCATGATCGCGTACAAATCGCTTGAGATGCACTCGCATACGCTGCACAGCGACGGGACGTTCACCGTGGAGGCGCTTTGCCGCGCCTGCAAGGCGAGAGAATTGGACGGCGTCGCGCTGACGGACCACAACACCATGTCGGGCTGGGAAGATCTCCTCCCCTCGCTGGAGGCCGAGACCCTGCCGGTGGTCAGGGGCATCGAGTGGACCACCTTTTACGGGCACATGCTGGTGCTGGGCGCCGACGAATACGTGGACTGGCGGCTCGCGACCCCCGACACCATCGACGACTGCGCCCGCGCCGTCCATGCGGCGAACGGCGTGGTGGGCATTGCGCACCCCTACGCGCTGGGCAGCCCTTTCTGCACCGGCTGCCACTGGGAGTTCAACGTCAGGGACTGGCGGAACGTGGACTACGTGGAGGTCTGGTCGGAGCAGTTCCCGGTCCTCAACCCCATCAATGAACTCGCCCTCCAGTTCTGGACGGATCTTTTGAACCGCGGCCACAGGCTGGCGGCCGCCAACGGGCGGGACTGGCACGGCCGCGACGCGGAAAGGTTCCACATGCCGGTGACCTATCTGGGCGTGGAGGGCGGCGTGGTGAATACGCGCACCGCCCGGGACGCCCTGCGCGCGGGGCGCACCTACGTGACGAGCGGGCCGGCCCTTTCCCTCGCGGCGGAGCAGAAGGGCCGCGCGTTCGGCCTGGGCGAGAGCCTCCGCCCGGGCGACGCGAACCTGCGCTGGGCGCTGGATACCACCGCCCGCGCCGCCCAGTGGGAGGGCTTCGGCATCGTCCCCCGGGAGATCGCGCTGGTGCAAAACGGCGCGCCTGTAGCCGCGGCTCCTTGCGGGGGCGCGCCCGTGGAGCGCGGCGGCTTTACGCTTCCGCTCTGGCCGGGTTGGCTCAGGCTGGAGGTTCTGGGCGACTACATGGGCAAGACCGGCCAACTGCTGGCCTTCACGAGTCCGATCTACGTGGACGGATGAGCCAATGCCCGCCGAGCGGGCGGGCACGCCGCCCGCCTGAGCGCCTCCGCGCCCTTCGGGGACGGCGGGGGCCTTATTGTTTTTCCCAGGCCCGCTCCTTCAGATTGGTGTAGATGTACACCACCGCGGAGACGGAGCAGATCAGGAACATGATGACCGACACGGCGGCCGCACGCTCCATGTTGCCGTACCTCGTAAACTGATCGAACAGCGAGATGCCGAGCATCTTGGGGGTGGTGGAGCCCATGATGAGGTATGCGGTGGTGAAGGTGCCCACGTTCCCCATGAACACGAAGGTGGCGGCCACCATCACGTCCTTAACGGACATCGGCAGGATCATGCTGACGAACACCTTCAGGCGGCTTGCGCCCACGTCCCGGGCGCTTTCAATCACCGAATCCGGGATTCCGGACAGCGCCGAGGCGATCAGCATCGCCGAGAAGGGGATGTTAAACCACAGATTCATCAGGATGAGGCCGTTGGTGTTGAACATCAGCGCAGGCCGGAAGTCCTGCCCGAACAAGAGCGACGCCCGGTTAAGGACGCCGGTATCCTTGATGACGACCATGACGGCGTAGACGGCGACCATGCCGGGAATAAACCGGGGGATGAGGTAGAGCTTGCCGATCAGGCGGCTCGTCCCGGTCTTCACAAACCGGAGGTAGAGGGCGAGCGCGTAGGCGATGACGGTGGAGAGCAGCGCCGTCACCACCACCACGTAGAAGGTGTACAGGATGTTGGCCTGCTCCCGCGGCGTGGTGAAAAAGTAGATATAGTTCTCCAGCGTGAAGCCGGCCTGCCCCTTCACCGTGAAGGAGCGGATCACCGAGTTCACGATGGGGTAGGCCACGATGGCCATGACGACGAAGAAAGCCGGGAGCACCAGGGCATAGGCCGCGAGGAGGTTTTTCACTCTCTTTTTCCGGGCGCGGCTCATGGGCATGCTTGTTCCTCCTCACCGGCCCCGCTTGGGGGCGTCCTTGGGGAAAAGGCGGGCGTCGGAACCGACGCCCGCCTTTTCGGTTCTCTTAGGAAAGCGCTGATTAAAGCACGCGTGCGATGGCGAGGGGAATTTTTGCCGGATTGGGCTTGCAAAATCCGAAGGCGTAGCAGCGCTACGTCGAGGATTCTGCGGGCCCGAGCTGGCGAAAATGCAACCGCCACCGCGCGTGGGATTTGATCAGCGGTTACCTAGGAAAGCGTCGCGATCTCCTCTTCCCAGCGCATGTTGAACTTCACGTACAGTTCGCCGATGCTCTGGGTGCGGAACTTGCTCACGTCCAGTTCCGCCACCAGCGCGGCGGCTTCGTCGTCCACATGAATCAGCGGGATGGCGGCGATCATCTGGAGTTGCAGCAGCTGCGCCTCGGGCGACAGCACGAAGTTCATGAAATCATGCGCGCCGTCGGGGTTCGAGCCGAAGGTGGGGATGGCCAGCGTGTTGACCGCGCCCGTGAGGGACGGCTCGATCTGGTAGATCTTGGTCGTGGCCGGCAGCACGCCCTGCTGTATCTGGGAGATGGCCATGTCCGCCCAGATGGGGCAGATGTCGATCTGACCTTCCGCCAGCAGATCCAGCGAGCCCTGGTTCTTGTTGGGGTACACCACGCGGCCGCCGCTCTGGTACAGGTTCGGGTGGATTTCCGCCAGGTACTTGAAGCCCGCGTCCCACTGCTCCGTCCACTTGGCGTCGTCGCTCATCAGCGCCTCTTCGGGCAACAGGTCGTACACGCTGGTGCGGGCAAAGCTGTCGCCCGCGCCGCCGGTGCCGGGTGTGTTGTAGGTGAACCGACCGGGGTGATCCTTGATCCACTGCGTGAGTTCGGCGCGGGTCTTGGGCGGCTGCGGCACGGCCTCGGAGTTGTAGGCCATGACCACGGTGGTGCCGCGGTAGGGCATGAAGAACTCGGCGCCGATGGGCGGGCGCGCGCTGACGTTGGCCAGGTTCGGGATCTTGGCCGCGTCGTAGGGCATCATCAGCTCGGGCGCTTCGCCCAGGAGGCGGGCGGTCTGGTCGTCGCCCAGCTCCACCAGGTCGAAGTCGGTGTTCGTCTGGCCCGCGCCGACGGCGGCCAGGAGCTTGTCGTCGATGGTCTGGCCGCCGGCGCCGGCGGGCAGGAACTGCAGGATCGCGGTGTGGCCGTTGGGGTTGTACTCGGCGCTGGAATTGAAGACCTCGATCCATTTTTCAAACAGGATGCGCATGTTGTCCGATGCGGCGACCCAGATGTTCAGGTTCTTGCCCTCCGCGACGGCGACGCCGCCGAAAGCGCTCGCGAACCCCAGGGCCAGAGTCAGGCTCAGAACCAATGCCAGTGTCCTCTTCATTTGCACCTCTTCCTTTCTTTTTACCGTGTCTTCCGGAATGTCTTCCCGGTGGTATAGCTAAGGGAAACCGCGTCCCCTATACCCCAATTCTGGAAATCCTCGCGCTGGACGAAGCACTTCACGACGCTGTCGCCTACCTGCACATTCATCTCGATGAAGTGGCCCAGCACCATGACGGTGCGCACGAAACCATCCATCCGCCCCTTGCCCGCGCCCGAAACCACGGTGATGCTCTCGGGGCGGATGGCTTGCAGCGTTTCTCCGTCCTCGATGAAGTTCATCTCGCCTATGAAGTCGGCCACGTAGCGGGTTTGAGGGTTGTCGTAGATCTCGGTGGGGCTGCCGACCTGCTCGAACACGCCCTTATTCATCACGACGATGCGATGGGAGATGGCCATGGCCTCCTCCTGATCGTGGGTAACGAAGACCACGGTGATCCCAAGCTCGGTCTGAATGCGCACCAGCTCTTCCCGCATCTGGCCGCGAATCTTGGCGTCCAGCGCGGAGAAGGGCTCGTCCAGCAGCAGCACCTCAGGCTTGAGCAACAGGCTGCGGGCGATGGCGATGCGCTGTTGCTGCCCGCCGGAAAGCTGCGCGGGGTATTTTTTCTCCGAGCCGGACATGCTCACCAGCTTCAGCATCGCCTCGATCCTGCTCGCGATCTCGCCCTTGGGGATCTTGCGCAGCTTGAGGCCGAAGGCCAGATTCTCATAAACAGGCATGTGGGGCCAGAGGTTGTAGCTCTGAAACACCATCGCGGTCGGGCGCTTTTCAGGGGGCAGGTCGGCGATGCTTTGGCCGTTGATGGTGATATCGCCGCTGTCGATGTCGAGAAACCCGCCGATGGTGCGCAGGATGGTGGTCTTCCCACAGCCCGAAGGCCCCAGCATCGTCACGATCTCGCCGGGGTAGACCTCGAGGTTGATGTGCTCCACGCCGTCGCCGTTCGAGTACTTCTTGGTCATATCGATGATGCGCAGCTTGGGCGCGGGCATCGCTTTTTCCGCCATAATCCTCATCCTTCGCTTATTTCAGTTTGAAGCCGCTGGAGATGGCCTCCGGGCCCACGTACCGCCTGAGGAGCACCAGCAAAACGACCGTGGGAATGATCATCATCAGCGCGTACACGGCGGCCGCCATCACGTTATAGTCGGAAATGACCGTGTACATCATCACCGGCATGGTCTGAAACTGCGGAATGCCCACCAGCAGCGTGCCCTGCGCCTCGTCCATCGAGCCCAGGAACGTGTAGATGGACGCCACCGCGATGCCCGGCATGGCCATCGGCATCGTGACCCGGAAAAAGGTGCGCAACGGCCCCGCGCCCGAGTCCCGGGCCGCTTCCTCCTGCTGCCGGTGCACGCTGCTGAAGCTGCCCGTCGGAATCCACACCATGAACATCATCGTATTAATCATGTGGATGATGACCACACCCGGGAATGTGCCCATCAGATTCAGCTTGTAGTACATGATGCCGATCGATGTGTACAGGCCGATCTTCGGAAAGGCGTTGGTGAGCAGGAAGGAGAACATCACCAACCGGCGGCCGGGGAATTTGAACCGCGCCAGCCCGTAGGCCGCCGGAAGGCATAGCGCCAGCGACAGAATCGTGGTGGCCAAGGCAAACATGAAACTCTGCCCGACGGCGCTGACCAGCGTCTTCTGGGAGGTTACGAAGGCCCACCACTTGAAGCCGAAGCTGGCCGGTATCAGGTCGGGGTAGTTGTACATCTGCGCGAAAGCCAGCATCAGAAGATTCGTCAGCGGCCCGTAGAAAAACAGCAAAAATACAGCCAGAATTACGAAGTCAAAGAACTTCTTTCTGCCCACTGCCCGGCAGTGGTTCCAAGGATTCAGCATTCTAAACATGCGGCCCTCGAATTCTTGATTTCATATAGGTTTCTGAAACTTTCTCGCAAAACGCCTTGTGTTTCATATCATAGCACGAAAGATTAACCGGCGCAACCGGTTTTGGCCGATCAGTAAAGCTTTTGATAATATGCATAAGTTACGGCATAATAATAGTCGTCAATGCCCAAATATTCCAATGGCGGCACTGCAAAATGCACGATTACTGCGTCCGGATGTTAATTGGGCGTCGCGGTGCAGCCGTTCGGCCCCGCCAAGCGAGGCCGATTTTCATCTTGCCATTCCAAGCCGATGAAGCAACACGGTGCTCATCAGGATCGGGCGATGTTTCACAATCTGTTTCAAGAAACACACCCGACAGGTTTCGACGACTGTCTCAACGTCGGCCGCCGCATGCCGCGCGGCCGGGCAATGCCTGCAAAACCTGTCGGAAGCGACGCAATCAGCCGGCGACGCACCCGGAAGACAGGTGCGAACGATGGGCCATGCGAAGAAGATCATGGGG
>NZ_JBISDI010000043.1:0-31852 GCF_051162045.1 Anaerozeibacter quisquiliarum | reverse complement strand
GGGCGGAAGGCGGAGGTACGGGGGTTCCGGGGCCGCCTGCCTCTCGGCCCTGCGGGGCCTCCCGGGCGGCAGGCGGACGGGAAGCGATTGCGAGTCGGTCGGCTGCGGCCTCCCTTGGTCGCAATCGCATACACGCCCCCGGTACATGCCCGTGGGCGCGTGGTGACGGGGGCCTCGGCCCCCCATTCCCCCGGGGAGGGGAACGTGGGAACGAAAAAGCGAGGGAACGAGGAAACAAGGGAACGAAGGAACAAGGGAGCGAAGAAACGAGGGAGCGAAGCAACGAAGAAACAAGGGAGCGAAGCAACGAAGAAACAAGGGAACGAAGGAATGAGGGAACGAACGGCGAGGCGCTTCGCGCCCGCCGTCGGGGTGATCTTCGGTCGCCCGCCGTGGCAAACGTGTCATGCGGGCGGCCTTTCCCATTCCCCTCCCAGGAGGGGTGCCCGCAGGCGGGGTGGTGGCCCCCGCAGGGCGTAACCCCAAGCCCCCGTACCCGCTTTCTCGAGTCCTGCCATCAGGCTTACCACCCCGTCGCTCCGCGCCACCCCTCCGAGGAGGGGAATGGCCACCTATTCCCCTCCCAGGAGGGGTGCCCGCAGGCGGGGTGGTGAACCTGTTGCGGGGACAGTTGAATTGGGCGCGGGGCTGTGGCGTCTTGCCGCAGCCCCGTGCCGATGGGATTCTAATTAGCTTATGCTCGCCACGCACTCGATCTCGACCAGGCCGCCGAGCGGCAGCTTCGCTACCTGCACGCAGGAGCGGGCGGGGTAGGCGCCTTCAAAGTAGGAGGCGTAGATCTGGTTGACGGCGGCGAAGTCGTTCAGATCGGTCACAAAGATCGTGCTCTTGAGCACCTTCGCGTAATCCGATCCGGATTCGCGCAGGATTGCGCCCAGGTTCTTCATTGCGGCGTGGGTCTGGGCCTCGATGCCCTCGGCCAGGCCGCCTTTTTCTACGTCGATGCCCAGCTGGCCCGAGGTGAAGACCATGTCCCCCAGCTTGACCGCCTGCACGTAGGGGCCGATCGCCTGGGGCGCCAGGTCGGTGTGGATGAGTTGCTTCTCCATGAAAACGCCTCCCTTGTCGTAAATCCGCGCGGGTCGTCTTTTTAAACTTCCGGGGTGTCGTCCACCGGGACGATCAGGTTGAGCAGGAACGACACGATGAACGACAGCACGATCGGCGAGGTTCCGATGATGTTCTGGACCTCCTGCGGGAAGAACTGCAGCGACTTCGAGACCGAGCTGATGCCGACGCCCAGCGCCAGCGAAATGCCCACGATCATCTTGTTGCGGTAGTTCATCGGCTGCTCCTTAATCAGTTCGATGCCCGACATGGTAATCGCGGCGAACACCGTGATCGTCGCGCCGCCCAGCACCGGGTAGGGGATCGTGGTCATGACCGCGCCGAACACCGGGCAGAAGCCGGCGATCAGGATCAACAGGCCCACAATCGCAAACACGCGCTTGGCGACCACCTTCGAGGTCACGATCAGGCCGACGTTCTGGCTGTAGGGGTCGGTCGGCAGGCCGCCGATGCAGGCGCCGATCATGCCGCAGATGCCCTGGCCCGCGATCGCGCCGCCCAACTCATGGTCGGTCGCTTCGCGGCCGAAGCCGCCCATGGCGGTGGAGGACACGTCGCCGATCGTCTGGACCGCCTGCACGATGTACATCAGAATCATCGAGATGATGGCGGTCGGGTGGAACTCAATGCCCCACTTGAAGAACTGCGGCACCGACAGCCAGCTGGCCGCGGCCACGTTGTTGAAGCGGATCATGCCGGGCACGAACAGCGCGATCACATAGCCCACGCCGATGCCGATCAGCATGCCCGACACCTTGATGTAGCCCTTGCCGAACAGGCTGCAGGCCAGCGTGACCGCCAGCGTGGCCAGCGCGACCACCCAGAAGAGGGGTGAGCCAAAGCTGTCGCCCGCGCCCGCGCCGCCGGCCATGTAGTTGATCGCGGTGCCGTACAGCGACAAGCCTATGGCCAGCACCACCGTACCGCTGACGACGGGCGGGAAGAATTTGCGGATCTTGCCCATGCTAAAGCCGATGAAGATCGAGACGAACGCGGCGACCAACTGCGCGCCGAAGATGGCGGCGATGCCGTAGGCCTTGCCGATGGCCAGCAGCACCGGCATGTAGGCAAACGCCACGCCCATGACGTTGGGCAGACCCATGCCGAAGCGCCACACCGGGAACAGCTGAACCAGCGTGGTGATGCCGCCGATAATCATCGCGGCCTGCATCAGCAGGATCTTGTCGCCCTCGGGCAGGCCGATCGCCTGCGCGATCAGGATGGGCGGGGTGATGTTGCCGACCAGCATCGCCAGTACGTGCTGCATGGCTTGCGGAAAGGCGACCGCAAACCGGGGTTTACCGCTCAGTTTAAACAGTTCGGGGTCGGTCGTCTTCAGGTTGTTCGCCATGGGGGGTATCCTCCTTCTACTTCCTGTACGCCGTATGGTTGATCGGCAATTGCTGCCGGAACACCCCGTCTACGCGGTAGGCCGCGTGCGCCGCCGCCGGCGCACCCGGGATCGCGGCAATCTCGCCCACGCCCTTCGCGCCATAGGCCAGGCCCTGCGGATTGCTTTTTTCGACCAGGATCACCTCGATCGGCGGGGCGTCGGTCGCGCGGAACAGGCCGAGCGCCCCGTACTTGCTCTTGACGTAGCCGCCCTCCATCACGAAGTCCTCGGTCAGGCCGTAGCCCAGCGCCATCAGCACGCCGCCCTCGATCTGCCCCTCGCAGGCCCTGGGGTTGACGACGCGGCCCACGTCGTGCGCCGCCACCACGCGCGTCACGCGCTTGGCCTCATCCATGACGACCACCTGCGCCGCGTAGCCGTAGGCGACGTGGCTGACCGGGTTTTCTTTGTCGGCGCCCATCTTGTCGGTCACGCCCGAATACTCTCCGTAGAACTCGCGGCCCTCGAGGCCATAAAGCGTCTGTCCCTCGGCCAGCGCCGCCCTCAACTGCTCGGCCGCCACGCGCGTGGCCTCGCCGGTGAACAGCGTCTGGCGGCTGGCGGTGGTGGTGCCGGAGCTGGGTGTGACTGCGGTGTCGGGCCGCTCGTGGTAGACCTGCTCCGGGGCGAGCCCGGTGGTCTCGCACACCATCTGGGTACACACGGTGGCCATGCCCTGGCCGATGCAGGCCGCCGAGGTGCGGATGCGCACGATGCCATCTTGGACGAACAGCTTGCAGCGCCCGATGTCGGGCAGGCCCACGCCCAGTCCGCTGTTCTTCATCGCGCCCGCGATGCCGGCGTAGGGCGAAGAATCATAGGCCGGCTTCACCGCTTCCAGGCACTCGGCGTAGGCGCAGTCGGGATCGGTGATCTGCCCGTTGGGCAGCACGTCCCCAGGCCGGATGGCGTTCAGATGGCGCATTTCCCACGGGCTGATGCCCACCATTTCCGCCAGCAGGTTCAGGTTCTGCTCGGCCGCGAAGCAGCTCTGCGTCACGCCGAAGCCTCGGAAAGCGCCGCCGGGCACGTTGTTGGTGTACACGCAAATGCCGGTGATGTCCACGTTTTGAAAGTTGTAGGGGCCGGCGGCGTGGGTGCAGGCGCGCTGCAGCACCGGCCCGCCGAGGCTGGCGTATGCGCCGCAGTCGGAGACGAGCAGCGCGCGCATCGCCACCAGGCGGCCGTTTTCGTCGCAGGCGGTGGTGACGTCCATCTCCATCGCGTGGCGCTTGGTGTGGATGTTGAGGCTCTCCTGGCGCGAAAACAGCACCTTGACCGGGCGGCCGACGTGAAAGGCCATCAGCGCTGCGTGGTGCTGCACGCTCATGTCCTCCTTGCCGCCGAAGCCGCCGCCCACCAGCATCGAACGGCAGCGCACCTTTTCGGGCGGAAGCTTCAGCATCCGGCTGACTTCCTTCTGCTCGTCGTAGATCGACTGCGAGGCGGTGTACAGCAGGATGCCGCCCGGGTTGTCCGGGTCGGGCTGCGCGATCGCGCATTCGGGCTCCATGAAGGCGTGGTCGGTCATCGGCGTCGAGTAGTGGCGGGTGACCACATGCGCGGCGCTTGAGATCGCCTCGTCCACGTTGCCGCGCTTGAGCTCCTGCTTGAACAGCACATTGCCCTTCTCGTGCAGCAGCGGCGCGCCTGCTTTCAGCGCGTCCCGGGGATCGGTGATCGGCGTCAATTCCTCGTATTCGACCTCGATCAGAGAGAGCGCCTCGTCGAGCGATTCCTTGCGGGTGGTGGCCACCAGCGCCAGCGCGTCGCCGACGTAGCGGGTGACGTCGCCCTCGGCGATCATCACGTCCCAGTCCTGCACGATGTGGCCGGTCTTGTTGAACGGCACGTCTTTGGCCAGCAGCACACGGACCACGTCGGGGTGCGCCTCGCACTTTGAGGTGTCGATCCTGTTAACGCGCGCGCGCGGGTAGCGGGTGCGCAGGGCCTTTGCGTAGACCATGCCGGGCAGGATGACGTCGTCCACGTACAGCCCGGTGCCCAGCGTCTTTTCCTCGGCGTCCACGCGCGCGAGGTGCTCGCCCACGCGCCCGGACTGATGGGTGTCGGGCACCGCCCTGTTTTCGCGGAAGAACTCGGCGGCCATCAAGATCGCGTCCTCGATCTTGACGTAGCCGGTGCAGCGGCAGATGTTGCCCTTGATTGCGAGCTTGACATCCTCGCGGGTCGGGTTCGGGTTCTCATCGAGCAGCGCCTTGGCGCTGATTACCATGCCGGGGATGCAGAAGCCGCACTGCACCGCGCCGGCCTCGCCGAAGCAATGCGCGTACACCCGCCGCTCGCGCTCGCTCAAGCCCTCCACCGTTACGATGGATTTGCCGGCCATCTTGTTGACGGCCTGCAGGCAGCTCTTGACCTTCTTGCCGTCCACCAGAATCGTGCAGGTGCCGCACGCGCCCGCGCCGCAGCCGTTCTTGACCGAGGTCAGCCGCAGATCGTCGCGCAGGTAGTCGATCAGCTTCTTGCCGTCCAGTTCTGTGGTGTGCTGCCTGCCGTTGATCGTCAGCGTGGTCATCGAGCGTCCTCCTTTCGCGTGAGTTCGCCGAGGTTGCGGGCCACATAGCGCCCGAGATTGGCCCGGATCAGTTGGCCGTGTTCGCAGACCACCTCGCCGCCCAGCAGCACCGCGCGCGCGCGGCCCCGGACGCGAACGCCTTCGTAGGGCGTGTAGTCCACCCGCTGATGCTGGTCGGCGGCGCGGATCGTGCCCTCGGCGTCCTCCCACACCACGATGTCGGCGTCGCTTAAGGGCAGCAGCGCGCCCTTGCGCGGGTACATGCCGTACAGCTTTGCCGGGCGGGCGGCGAGCAGGTCGCACATTTGCGCCTCGGTCAGCGCGCCCTCGCGCACCAGGTTGTAGATCAGCGCGGGCCGGTGTTCGACGCCGGGCAGGCCGTTGGGAATTTTGGAGAAATCTTCGCGCCCCAACGCCTTCTGGCCCTTGAAATTGAACGAGCAGTGGTCGGTTGAAATCGTGTCGATCTCGCCGCTTGCGGCGGCGGCCAGCAGCGCGCGCCGGTCGGCCTCGCCGCGCATCGGCGGGGAGCAGGCATACTTGGCCGATTCGAAGCCGGGCAGACGGTAGACCTCGTCGGTCATCGTCAGGTAGTGCGGGCAGGTCTCGGCCAGCACCGTTTGCCCGCGCGCGCGCGCCGCGCGCACGGCGGCCAGGCCCATCTCCGTGCTCAGGTGCACCACCATGACCGGACAACTGGCGAGCGCGGCCACATAGCACAGCCGCGCAACGGCCTCGGCCTCCACCTCGGCGGGACGACTCGCGGGGATCGCGGCGGGCGACAAGCGGCCGGCCGCGCGCTCGCGCGCGATCAGCGCGTTCACCAGGTCGCCGTTCTCGCAGTGCACGCCCACCAGGAGGCCTTTCGCCCCGGCCTCGCGCAGGATGTCGAGCAGCGTAGCGTCATTGACGCGCAGCGCGTCGTAGGCCAGGTACAGCTTGAACGAGGTCACGCCCGCGCGGACCATCTCGCTCAGCGCCGCGCGCGCGCCGTCGTTCCAATCGGTGATCGCCATGTGGAACGCGTAGTTGCAGCTGGACTTGCCCTCGGCCTTGCGGTGCCATATGGCGAGCGCCTCTTGCAATGTCATGCCCCTGTCCTGCGTGGCGAAGTCGATCACGCAGGTGGTACCGCCGGCGATCGCCGCCGCCGTGCCCGAGGCGAAGTCGTCGGCGGTTACGGTCGCGCCCGCGTCCATGTCAAAATGCGTATGCGCGTCGATGAAGCCGGGGAAGACCAGGCAGCCGCGCGCGTCGATCACCGCGTCGCCGGGGGCGGGCGCAATGCCCGCCGCAACGCGTGCGATTACACCATGCTCGATCGCGATGTCGAGCGCTTCGATGCCTTTGGGGCTGACCAATCGGCCCCCTTGAATGATCGTCATGGGCGTCTCCCTCCCGGCCGCTTACAGGCAGTAGGCGTAGTCGCGGATTACGGTCTTCATCATATCGACCAGCGCCTTCGGCGTGACCGCGTCCTCGGCGAGCACGCTGTCGTACACCCGGCCGTCGCGGCGCACGCGCACCGCGCCCGAGCGCCGGTCGGTCACGAAGAAGCCCTGGTTCTCGCTGTCCTCAAAGTCCGTAAGGCTCCCGTACACGGTGAACTTGTGCCTGTAGGGGCTGCTCTCGTAGGGGCAGAACACCGTGCAGTTGCCGCACTCGTTGCACATTTTGTCGATGTGGATGATCTGGCGGATCTTCATTCCGGGCACGTGGATCGTCATGTTGGCGCGGTTGGGGCACACGTCCACGCAGTTTTCGCACACCTGCGAACAGCCCAGGCACCGCTCCCGCTCATATTCCGCGCCCGCCGCGTGATGAAGCGCCGAGCGCCGCGCCCGAAGCGTCGTCCGATCCATCCGGTACTCGCCGTTTACGGGCTTCACGCCCAGAATCACTTCGGTCGCCTCGGTCGCGTCCGCAATGGCTTCGACGGCCGTGGCCGGGCCGCGCCTGGCGTCGCCGATGACGATCGCATCTCCGAGCGCCGCGATTGCCGCCCCGTCGATCTTTTCGCCCACCGCGGCGATCACGGTGTCGCAGGGAATGCTCACATACTCGCCGGTGCCCGCCGGGCTTGCGCGGCCCGACGCGTCCGGCGCGCCCAGCTTCATGACCTCGCACTTCAGCAGGCCGCCTTCGTGGGCGATGGGCTTAAGCAGCGGCCGGAACGCGACGCCGTCGCGGGTTGCCAGCTCCAGCTCTTCGGCGTCGGCGGGCATCTGGCGCATCGTGCGGCGGTAGACCAGGCTGACGTCCTCGACGCCCTCGGCGCGCTTGGCCGCGCGCGCGGCGTCCATCGCGGTGTTGCCGCCGCCGATGACGACGACGTGCCTGCCGAGGTTCAGCGATTCCGGATGCTTGCGCTGCGCCTCCAGGAACGCGAGCACGTTCATCGCCTCGCCCGCCTCGAGTTTCAGCACGCCCGGCTTCCACGCGCCGACGGCCGCGATGACGTGGGTGAAGCCCTCGGCCTTCAGCTGCGACGCGTCCGCAATTTCGGCGTTCAGCCGGACCTCCACGCCCAGCGCCTCGAGCAGCCTGGCGTCATTGTCGACGACCTCGTCCGGCACCCGAAACGCCGGGACCACGTGCTTGACGATGCCGCCCAGGCTGTCGCGCTTTTCAAAGATCGTGCACTTCGCGCCCGCGCGGGCCAGCAGGAACGCCGCCGCCATGCCGGCGGGGCCGCCGCCCACAATGGCGACCTTCTCGCTGCGCGCGCCGCGCGGCTTGATCTCGGGCAGCAGCCGGTCGAACGCCCGCCGCGCCGCGAGCAGCTTCGCGGAGCGGATTTGCACGCTCTCCTCGTAGAAGTTGCGCGTGCACTTGGTCTGGCAGGGATGGCTGCAAATCGTGCCGGTGATGAACGGCAGCGGATTCTTCTCGGTGATCAGGCGCAGCGCCTCGAGGTACTTGCCCCGGCCCACCAGCTCCACGTATTCCGGGATGTCCTGATGGATCGGGCAGCCCTCGGCGCAGGGTGCGAGGAAGCAGTCGACCAGCGGCACGGCCTCCTTGAGCTTGCGCGAAGGCGCGATCTTGATCGGCTTCACGTGGTGCGCGTCCCCGCGCGCGTCCTCGGTCAATTTCGAAAGCTTCGCCATATCGACGCCGGTGAACGGCCTGTACTCCATCGCGCCGAGCTTCTTAGCCATCGGGCTCAGACGGCCGTAGCCGCCCGGCTTGAGCAGCGTGGTGGCCAGCGTGATCGGCCAGATGCCGGCCTCGAGGATGCGCCCGATGTTGAACAGATCCGCGCCGCCCGAGAACGACACGCGCAGCTTGCCGTCAAAAGCCTCCTCGACCTGGCGCGCCAGCGCGATGGACAGCGGGAACAGGCTCCTGCCGCTCATGTACATCTCCTCGCCCGGCAGCTCGCCCTGCGCGATCTTGACCGGGAAGGTGTTGGTCAGCTTGAGGCCGAACTCGAGGCCCCTGTCGCCCGCCAGCTTCAGCAGGCGGCCAAACATGGGCACGGCGTCTTTGAACTGCAAATCGTTCTTGAAGTGGTGGTCGTCGAACGCGAGGTAGTCGTAGCCCATCTCGTCGAGGGTCTGCCGCGCGAATTCGTAGCCGAGCAGCGTCGGGTTGCACTTGATGTAGGTGTTGAGGCCCTTTTCCCGAATCAGGTAGGTGGCGATGCGCTCGATCTCGTCGGGCGGGCAGCCGTGCAGCGTGGACAACGTGATCGAGCGGCACACGCGCGGCTCGATCGCGTCGACGAAGGCCGCGTCCACCTTCTCAAACAGGTGCAGGTTGGCCTTGGCCCAGGCCGCGCACTCCTTAAAGATCGCGGTCTCGCGGGCGTCCTTCATGCCCTCGATGTAGCGGTCGATCTTGGAGGTCTGTATGCCCGCGAGGTCGTAGCCCACGCTCATGTTGAACACGAAGCCCTCGCTGTCGCCGAGTTCCAGCTCACGGCTTAAGAGCTTCAGCGCGAACCAGCCCTTGACGTACTCGTCGAACGCCTGGGGCACGTACAGCTCGGTGCTCCACTCCACGTTGTAGCACTCATCCTCGGCGAGGATGCAGGGCTTCGAAACCGGCAGGTCCTCGCCGTCGAGTGTCTGCACGGTCTTCAGCTCAAAAAAGCGCGCGCCGCCCGCATAGGCCGCGATCAGGTTCTGCGCCAGCTGGGTGTGCGGGCCGGCCGCCGGGCCGAACGGCACCTCGACGCGCTCGCCGAAGATGTCCAGTTCCTTGCCGGAAACATGCTTGTAGATGTCGCTGACCCAGAAGATGGACCCGGCGGTGCGGTATTCCTCGAGTACCCAGTTCATCAGTTCGGGAAAGGGAATCGGCCGCATGATGTCGCTCATCGGTTTCTCCTCCTATCGTCCCGCGTTAATCCGCGTCGCAAGGTCACGCGCGCGCTCGCGGCAGTGGGCCATCACCCGCTGTTTGTCCACGCCGGCCAATTGGCGCTCCCTCATCCTGACCTCGCCCGCGATGATCGTGGTCGTGACCGAGCGCCCGTTCATGCCGAACATCACGTGCGCGTTGACATTGCCCGCGTGCATCGGCGTGGGCGGAATGTAGTCGGTCGCAATTACGTCGGCCGCCGCGCCGGGCTTTAGGATGCCCGTCTCGCGCCCGAAGAACTGCGAGGCCATCTTGGCGTTGCCCACGAACAGCATCTCGGGGATTTCACCCCAGGCCACGGTCGGATCGCACTTGTTGTGCTTGTGCAGGATGTTGGCCACCTTGTAGCTCTCGATCATGTCGTTGGTGTAGCCGTCGGTGCCCAGGCCGACCCGAATGCCCTTATGGAACATCTCGAGCACCGGCGGGCAGCCGATCGCGTTGCCCATGTTGCTCTCGGGGTTGTGGGCCACCATCGTGTCCGTCGCGGCGATCAAGTCGATCTCGGCGGCGTTTACGTGGGTGCAATGCCCGAGGATCGTGTGCTCGCCCAGGATGCCGAAGTCATGCAGCCGGAACACCGGGCGCTTGCCGTGCTCCTTGAGGGTCAGGCGCACGTCGTCGATGCCCTCGGCGGCGTGGATGTGGTAGCCGGCGTCTTCGGGGTTGCGCGCGGCGGCGTATTCGAGCGACTTATCGGAAAGCGTGAACGGCGCGTGCATGCCCATCATGCCGGCGATCATGCCGCCGTTGTCCTTGCGGGCGTGCAGCGTGAAATCGACGTTCTCCTTGACGGCCTGCTTGAACTTGTCCTCGCCTTCGCGGTCGCTGATCTCGTAGCACAGGCAGGCGCGCACGCCGTAGCGCCGGGCGCTGTCCGCGATTGCAAACAGGCTCCCCGGTATCTCGCCGTAGCTGGCGTGATGGTCGACGATCGAGGTGACGCCGTTCTCGATGCAGTCGATGAAGGTGGCGTCGGCGCTGGCCGCGGTGTCGTCAAGCAGCAGGTGCCGGTCGATCGTCCACCACAGATGGTCGAGGATCTCGAGGAAGTTGCGGGTCGTGTTGTCCTTGATCATAAGCCCCCGCGCGAACGCCGAGTAGATGTGGTTGTGCGCGTTGATCAGGCCGGGCATGATGACCCCGCCTCTGGCGTCGATGAACTCGGCGTTCGGGTGCTCCGCGCGCAGCTTTGTCGTCTCTGCGACCTTGATGATGACCTCCCCGTCGATCAGCACCGCGCCGTCCTCGATGAACGGCATGGCGGGATCGCGGGTAATCAGCCTTCCGCCTCCCAACAGCAGCATGGTTGCGCCTCCTTTGCGTGTGCCCCGCCGGACGGCGGGTATAAAAAACGCCCACCTGAACGCTATCGCTTCGTCCAAATGAGCCGATTCCCGTGTAATGAGACAATAACAGCATCAGGTTATCCCATCACGCGGAATAGCCCGTGCGCAAAGCACTTCCTTGCAGCTACTGTCATTTGGCGGCCGATTGTCGCTTCAACGAAGCTCAGGCGAGCCCACCTCAGCATTCATCGTGCACGATTTTACTACAAATCGATCGGCCGTGCAAGGGGGTTATGAAATCGTGCGAAAAATCCGTCACATTTCATAAAACGCGGCCACACCTTTGCCTCATTTTCATTGAGATTTTGGGCATCGGCCCACGGAAGCCCTCGCGCCGAGACCCCGTATATCCGCGTGAGCGTGAAGGGAGTCCAGAGGGCAAAGCCCTTTGGCGGGGTTTGGAGCGGAACCCCAGCGTACCCCGTCCCCGTGACCCGCGCCGCCGTATCCGTTCCTCGTGCGCGCAAAGGCTTGGCGCTACGCGCTGCCCCGTCCATGCACATCCGCCGCCAACGCCTTAAGCGCCTCCGGCGTGTCCACGTCCGCGAGCTCCCGCGCGTCGCCCGCCTCGACCGACCGGATCAACGCCGCGTGCCGGCGCGCCACCTGAGCGCCGCCCTCGCCGGGGGAGAGGCGCGCAAGCTCGTCAAACAGCGCCGCCGGAAACAGCACCGGATTGCCCGGCGCGCCGCCGAACGCCGCGCGCACGATGCGCGTCGGATCCTCGCAAAACGCCGCCATCATCCGCTCAAGCGTCGCGCGCCGAAGCGCCGGCTGATCGGCCACCAGGAAGAAGCAGCCGTCCATGCCCGCCATCGCGCGTATGCCCAGCCGCACCGTGTCGCTGATGTCGGGCAACGCGTGCAAAATCACCGGCAGATCGCGCGCGCGCGCCAGTTCCGCCACGCGCTCGCTGCGCGTGACCACAGTGGCGCGCGCGATCCCCTCGGGGATCGCGTCCATGGCGCACGCCACCAGCGGCTTGCCGCAAAAGTCGGCCATCAGCTTGTCTGCTCCAAACCGCTCCCCCCGCCCCGAAGCCATCACCACCAGCCCGATTTGCACGAGCATCGCCCCCCCCCGGGCATCATACCACCTCAGCCGGCGGGCGATCAAGGGGTTTCGATCCGGCAAGCCTCATCAGAATGGTGCTCGCCGATTCCTTGGCAATATCCACCGCCGTGTCCGCCCGGATGCCCACCTGCTTGAAAGTTTGGCCCCATCCCAATGCATGCACCAATTCGGTCAGGCCGGTTACTACCGCCAGCGTCCACCGGTCCCGCCTCCCTCTGAAAAACCAAGAACCTCGCCGCTGCAAATACCTCCGGAAAATTGCGCGAAGCGCTGCATGACGCACCGGGCGTTGTCAATTTCAAGTGCATTCCGGCCGATCTCCCGGCATTCAATCGTCCGGCTCACCGCGCAATTGAGGGGAGATGAAAAAGAAGGAATCCGAAAAAACGCGCGGTTTTCGTTATTTCATCCGATGATCCGAGGTCTGCCGCACTGACGTAACCCCGGCGCGGCAGACCTACTGGATCGGCGCTTCAAAGCAATTCCCCGTACCTTCTAACAAACAGCTTCTTTAACAGCGTGGCCAGCAGCATATAGCACAGGATCGTGGCGATCAGTGCCGGGAAGTAGGCCGCAGGCATGGGCAGCATGCTAATCGCTTCGCTCAGCGGCGTGTACGGGATGATCGTACCCACCGCCATTCCAAGCGTGGTCATCAGCGCGACCTGCCAGGAGGCGCGGCTCTGGATAAACGGAATCTTAGGCGTTCTGATCATGTGGATCACCAGGGTCTGCGACCACAGCGATTCCACGAACCAGCCTGCGTTAAACAGCATAGCGAACTTAACCTGTGCAGCCAGGCCCAGCGTGTGGTACGCGCCGCCGAATACCATCGGGCAGATAAAGAAGTACATCAAGAGGTAAGTCGTAATGTCAAACACCGAGCTGGTCGGGCCGATCCAGAGCATGAATTTGGTGATCGACGTCGCATCCCAGCGGCGCGGTCTTTTGAGGTAGTCCTGATCCACATTGTCCCAAGGGATCGTGATGCAGGAGAGGTCGTAGATCAAATTCAGAACCAGGATCTGGATCGGCAGCATCGGCAAGAACGGCAGGAACGCCGACGCGGCCAGCAGCGAAAACATATTGCCGAAATTGCTGCTGGCGGTCATCTTGACGTACTTGATGATATTGGCGTAGATCTTGCGGCCCTCGACCACGCCCTCCTCCAACACCATCAGGTCCTTCTCCATCAGGATGATGTTCGCCGATTCCTTGGCGATGTCCACCGCCGTGTCCACCGAGATGCCCACGTCCGACGCCTTCATGGCCGCCGCGTCGTTGATACCATCGCCCATGTAGCCCACGGTGTGTCCGCTCTCGCGCAGCAGGGTTACAATGCGCGCCTTCTGCTGGGGCGACAGCTTTGCGAACACGTTCACCCGCTCCGCCGCCGCCTTGAGCTGTTCGTCGTCCATGCCCTCCACGTCCGCGCCCAGCAGGATCTGATTCACTGCGATGCCCACCTGCTTGCACACGCTCTTGGTCACCGCGTCGTTGTCGCCGGTCAGCACCTTGACGGTGACGCCGTGCTCGCCCAGCGTGGCGATAGCGTCCTCGGCGCTGTCCTTGGGCGGGTCCAGGAACGCCAGGTAGCCGATCAGCACCATGTCTCGCTCGTCTTCCGCCGAAAACGCCCCGGCCGGGGACGGGTTGGTCTTCTGCGCCACACCCAGAACCCGGAGGCCGTCGGCGTTGTAGTCGTAACACGTCTCCAGTATCTCAGCACGCAGTTCGTCCGTCATGGACGTCACCTCGCCCCGGTACTCGACGTAAGCCGAGATTTGAAGCATCTCCTCGATGGCGCCCTTGGTGATCATCTGCGTCTTGCCCGCATCGTCCGCCACCACCACGCTCATCCGGCGGCGGTTGAAGTCGAACGGGATTTCGTCCACCTTGGTGAACCCCGCCAGCTGATCGGGTGAAAGTTCCTCCCTGGCGCGCTCGATGATCGAGATGTCCATCAGATTTTTGAGCCCGGTCTGGTAGTGGCTGTTCAGAAACGCGTGGCGCAGCACGCGCTCGTCGCTTTCGCCGTGCACGTCCAGGTGGTACTCCAAAATGACCTTGTCCTGGGTGATGGTGCCGGTCTTGTCGGTGCACAGCACATCCATCGCGCCGAAGTTCTGGATGGAGTTCAGGTCCTTGACCACGACCCGCTTCTTCGCCATCGACGCCGCGCCCTTGGCCAAGTTGGCCGACACGATCATCGGCAGCATCTCGGGCGTGAGTCCCACGGCGATGGACAGCGCGAACAGGAACGCCTCCAGTCAGTTGCCCTTGGTGAATCCATTCACCAGCAGCACGATGGGCACCATGACCATCATGAACCGAATCAGCACCCAACTGACCGAGTTGACGCCCTTCTCGAAACTGGTAGGCTCCTTCTTCTCCTGCAATTGGTGCGCGATCGCGCCCAGACTGGTGTCGTCGCCCACGGCCAGCACCAGCGCGGTGGCCGAGCCGGACAGCACGTTGCTGCCCATGAAGGCCAAATTGTTCAGTTCCAGCGGGTTGACAGGCTTGCCCGCAACGGGCGCGGCGAACTTCTCCACCGGCTCGCTCTCGCCGGTCAGCGACGATTGGCTGATGAACAGGTCCTTCGCCTGCAAAATGCGCACATCGGCGGGTACCATGTCGCCCGCGGCCAGATGTACGATGTCGCCCACAACGACCTCGTCCAGCGGGATATCGCGCTTCACGGACTCGGGTCTGGTGTTTTTGTCGCCCTCGTCTTCGATGATACGCTGCGCGGTGATGGTGGTTTCCACCATCTCGCTCAGCTTCTCGGCAGCCCGACCACTCCGGAGTTCCTGCACAAAGCGCAAGAGCCCGCTGATCGTCACCATCGTGGTCACAATGACCACGGCGGGCACGTCGCCCGTCAGCGCTGAGATGACGGCCAGGATGAACAGCACCACTGTAAACGGGTTCACAAACGCCTCGAGCAGCCGCTTCCAGATCGAATCGCGCTTCTGGTGCGTGATTACGTTGCGGCCATGCTCGTCGCGCATATCCTCGACCTTTTCCTCATCGAAACCGTCGTAACTGGTATCATATTGGATCAGCAGCGTATCCGGCTGCTTGACGGCAGCGCCCAATAGCCGCCTCTTTACGCGAACCGCGCGCTGTGCGATGCTCTGATCGATTTTCTTCTTGCGAATCATGGTCATATTAACCGCCCCCTCTCTTATCCTATCCTCCTAAATAGGTAGAGGCACAGGCGCATGACCGGATGGGCTAATGGACAAGCTCGCGCGGACGACGGGACATAGAATCCCGCTGCCGGACGCGTACGCCGCATAGACCGCAGTCATGCATCCCTCTGCCGTTACTACCGCCAGCGTCCACTAGTCCCACCTCCCTCTGAAAAACCAATAACCTCGCCGCTGCATGTACAGTGGCGAGGCTTCATCACCTCAAACCGCGCCAACCCAATGGGTGCATTGCGCGAAGTTGGGATGAGCACGATCTCACCGTACAAGTTTTAGCATCATAGGGCGATGAAGTTGCGTTAGTCCATGCCTTGTAATCGACATTGACTGCTGGCCTTCTCACAGTGTCTCCACTGATCCGCGGCAGCAACCCGTATCCCTATGGTAGCCTCACCTACCGAGATTATCCAATTGTATTCACAGTATATGCCCCTGCCGGGACATTGTCAATGCCTCCGCAAAATTACGATAAGCGTTTTCATGCGCGCTTCCCCGCCTTTCTGACTGCTTTCACCAGTTCGTACCACAACATCGAGGCGAGCGCCACGCCCAGCACAACCAGAAGTTGGCCGCCGGACAGCGGCGCGAGGCGGGGGCATTTGGCGCGGAACAGCCCCAAACGGTATGAGATGGCTGCCCCTTTTTCGATGGCGCGTTGCGAATGGTGGATACTGTATGAACGCTATTCGCAAGTGCGCCCGACGGATTGGCCTTCAAAGATGGAGGTGTGAATGACTTGCGGGGCGCAGGGTTTTCCTTGCATGAGGTTTAGGAGGGCTTGGGCGGAGCGACGGCCCCAGTCCTCGAGCGAGTAGTTGATGGTGGTGAGCCTTGGGGATAGGTATTGGGACAGTTCGATGTTGTCAAAGCCCATGATGTGCACGTCTTTGCCGATCTCGAATGTGGTCTGTTGCAGGTAGTTGTACATGCCTACGGCCATTTCGTCGTTGAAACAGAAGCTCACCGCGTTTTCCACGCCGTGGCTGATGATGTGCTCCGCCGCGCGCGCGCCGGAGGCTTTATCGAACGCGCCGGGCAGAATATGCCCCGTCACATCGGGGTGTGCGCGCAAAAAAGCCTGCACGGCCGCGAGGCGCATGTCGGAGTCGTACGTGCCTGTGGGTCCGGTAACGATGTAAAACCGGCGGAAGCCGCGCCCGTAGCAATAGTCCATGGCCTGGGTCGCGCCGCCGACATTGTCCAGCAGCACCTGCGCGGTGGTGTCGTGGTGGGATTCCCGGTCGAGCACGACGATGGGCTGCTTGTGTGCCGCGAGCATGTTGAGGCTCTTGTCGCTGAAGTGCCTGTCCAGGATTGCCGCCCCGTCCAGCATGCGTTGGGTGAGTAGCCGCTGGGATTGTGGGCCGCTGCAGATGATCACCGAGTACTTGGCGGGTACGAAGACCTCCTGCATGCCGCGCAGCAGTTTGTCATAAAACGAGCCGGAGAACGACGCCAGAAACACGCCCACAATCTGCGTCTTGCGGGTCTTCAAGAAACGCGCCGCCGCGTTGGGCATGTAGTTCATCTCTTTGGCGATGGACAAAATCCGTGAGCTGGTTTCAGCCGAAACCAGCGGGTTTCCGTTCAATGCGTAGGAAACCGTGCTGATTGACACGTTTGCGCGCTGCGCGATGTCCTTGATGGTGGTCATGTGCTCTCCTCTCAGCTCTCCAGTTCCAAAATGTTCTGCCTTCCTGTACATAGGCCGGCGTGGAGCGTGTCCAGCTTCACTTGCGCGCCGGTTGCGCGGTATCGGTTTTTAAACGGCTCGAAGGGCAGCTCTGTGCTGTTGAGCAGTACGCGGCGCACGGCGCAGCCCGATATGAGCCGATAGCGAAACTCCACGCATGTGCCCTCGATTTGCAGGGTGAAGGTCTGCCCGCACATCGAATCCGGCAGTTGGGGGTCAAGCACGAGACAGCCGTTTGCGATACGAACGCCCAGCGATTGGCAGATGAGTTGGTGCACGAAGATGCCGGGACCACTGGAGTACAACCGCCATCCACCCTTCGCATTTGCCTCGCCCCGGCGAAGCGCTTCGTAGTCCACATCGAACCGCGTCGCGAAATCGCCATCGGAGCTGCTGAAGTGCACGTTCGCCTGGCGCGGCAGCGCATTTTTGACCTTGTCGTGGATCGCTACCGGCGTGATCCGCTCCAGCGCGTCCATCGCCAGCGCGCCCTCGCCAAGCACACAGAGCGCATTGGCGTAGCGCACGTTGGCGTGGGTGTAGCACAGCCCCACCTCGCGCCCGAAGCTGGCGGCCTGTTCGCCGCGCAGGAAGTGGATGGTCTCGCCGTGATTGTAGTAGAGCGGGCTGCTCATCAGGCGCACGCCGTCCGGGAAGGCCAGATGGTCGCAGATGATGCCCAAATGCGCGTTCGCCGCGTCGGCGTCA
The DNA here is from genome assembly GCF_051162045.1 of Anaerozeibacter quisquiliarum. Taxonomy (NCBI): domain Bacteria; kingdom Bacillati; phylum Bacillota; class Clostridia; order Eubacteriales; family Anaerozeibacteraceae; genus Anaerozeibacter; species Anaerozeibacter quisquiliarum. The sequence goes on along the minus strand of NZ_JBISDI010000043.1, from coordinate 14,424 downwards.
AACAGCTGCGCGATGATCGAGCGGGTCATGGGAATCAGGCGGTATGCGATGTGGGTGTGATCGTCCGATGGATGCAGCATGTAGCTGGGCGGCTGGTCGCCCTCAAAGCGCGCGAAGCCGGAGACCACGCCGTCCTTGACCAGCAGCCGCTCAAAATCGCGCGCGATGTCCGTGGCGGTGCGCACCAGCGAGGCGGACAGCTCGCCATCCGCCAATGCCAGCGCCGCCCCCAGTTCGACAAATACCTGTTGGGTCAGCGCGGTGGTCCAGCTGGAGACCAGTTGCCTTTTCAGCGAGGGATCGGCGGGTTGCAGCGTATCGTCCCAATCGCCGTTGCCGTAGCGGGGCAGCGCGGTGCCGGGCAACAACTGTGCCCGGATCGCGTTGATCTGCCTTTTCACATGGGAAAGCAGCGGCTCGCGCCGCGCGGTGAATTGTTTGTCCGCAATCGCGGTGTAGGGCAGTTCCTCTTCGAGGATGCCAAAATCGCCTGTCGCGGACAGGTAGTCGCTCAGCACCTTCAGAGGCCACAGGATGATGTCTCCGTGGCTCTCCTGCTGTTGGGTGTCCGCGTAGCGGCCCAGCATGAACCACTGCGGCCAATCGCCGGTTTCCGCATATTGGTGCGCGTATAGCTCCATCAGGATGTCGCGGATGTTGCTGTGGTGACCGAACGCAAGGCACAATTCCACCGGCCCCTGACACACATCGCGCGTTCCCCAGGCCGCGCCCTGCGATTGCTCGATGCCGTGGGGCGACAGGAAATGGATCATCGCGTCATGAGCAAACCACCACACCGTGGCATTCAGCCGCCGTGTCCGCGCATCCTCGCCCCACAGCGCAAAGCCGCCGGTGAACGCGGAGAAGAACGCGGCATAGCGCAAGCATTCGGCCTCGAAGGCGCGAGGCTCGATGGGGGGGAGCACACCCTCGATGCTGCCTGAAATCGTCAGCGAAAACGTCGCCGTGGGCTCCAATGCCAGTACGGACAGCCGCTCGTTGCGCGCAAGCCCGTCGACGTAGAACAGGCCGTCGTCGGTCAGGCGGAATGCTGCGCCCGAAACCGTCACGCCGAACACCATCTCCGGCGCACGCTCGTGGGTCAGCGTATCGGGGTGCGGCCGATACAGTACCGTGTCGCCTTCTCGCGTAGCGGGGAGCAGAGGGCCTTGCTCGCTCTCGCTCAGCGCCAGCTGCTGCGTGATCACGTAGCGGTTCAGGGCGCCCTCAAGCGAGCATAGCTCCAGCCTAATCTCCGACTGCTCCACGAGGCTGTAGACGCGAACAATGAGCGTGTCTGACCCGGTCTTGTAGCGCCATATGGCGTAGTTGACGCCCATTTCGAACAGCGACGGTTCGGCCAACAACACGAACCGGTCTCCCTCCCGAACCCAGATGCGCAGCCCGGCGCTGTGGAACCGATTCAGCGGGTTTCGCACGCAGGTGTTCAGCGCGTGGAATGATGTATTGCCCAGAACCAACTGCGATACGAACGCACCATGCATGTGGCACGTGGCGGCCATGGCGCGCTCGTCGGTCACGCAATTCAGGCCGGTCATGATGATGTGCGCGTGGGGCCGCTCCAACAGCCGCTCCTTCGCGAGGTGCGCCACGTGCGCGTGCTCGGGCGTGAAGAAGGACAGCTCTCGACCGTCCTCGGCCTCGACCAGGACTTTGTCTCCATACAGCGCGGCGGTCTCCTCGGCGGAATACGGCAGCACCGACAGCGGCTCCGATGGCAATCGCTCGGCCCGCGCCAACTCGGAGAGGTCGGCCTCGGCACACAGCGGGTGGTGCGCAGCCCGCACGGCATCGGGAATGCCTTCGGCGCGATTGCGTATGGGCAGGTCGGGCAGATAGCGCCCGAAAAACGAGAGCCGTTGCTCAGCCTTGTTCAGACGCAGCGGCTTCGACTGCAGCGCGACATAGCCAAACTCGTATTGGTAGACGCGGCTTGGCAGTTCATCGCATTTTAGCGCCTCGGCCTCACCGTTCACGCGGCTATCCAGCCCGAAGAACTGGAACCCATCCGTGGAGTAGGCCCGCGCGCCCTCAAGCAGCCCCAGTTGCAGCGCCGGGTGGCCCGAGGACATCCGCTGGTTTTGGCGCGCGGTGATCACATAGCCATCCTCAGCGCCCTCGAACACGCAGTAGTCGATGTACTGGCTCATGTATGCGGGGTTGTTGAGCACGGACACCTCGTCAGCCAGGCCCAGATCCTGACCCCAGATGACGTCGCACAGCCCCTCGCCCGACAGCGCCACGTCCCAGAAGAAAGCCGCATCGGTCAGCGAAAACCGGACCTCGTAGGAAACGCCCTCGAACCGACCCCGGTACACGAGCTGGCTTTCCGCGCGCGCGCATGTGCTCGCCGACTGCACGCCAAGCATCGGCGCGCTGCGCCATGCGCCGTCTACCTGCACTCGTAGATACAGGTTCATCAGCGAGCCGTCCAGCGCGTTGCCCACCAGCTGGTTCAGCATCACGCCGCCACAACTGATCTGACTCACATCGCCCGTTTCAAGAAAGCAAAAGCGCAGCCCGTCGCGCTCAATCATCATGCGGCCTGACATGGGTTCCCTCCTCATCAGTACAAGTGGATTCGAAACGATTCAGAGCATCCTGCTGTTATCATACGTACAAATCCATCCCTTGTCAATCCATTTTCTACAAAAATGCGATCAATTGTGAAGGACATGTATTGTAAGAAAATTTTTGTGTGGTTTTGTGCATAAAGTACTTGTCATTTGCACGAGGATTGTGGTATGATTGGCATAGAAACGTTTCGAACTGGTTGTGAGTACCGCGCGAGTTTGATGGGAGGGTGTGGGGCGTGAAGCGAGCGATCGGGGTTCAGACGCGGGTGTGGGGCTATGTGTTCCTGCTACCGTGGATCATTTACATGGCGCTGTTTTTGATCTATCCATTTGCCACGGCCATCGGCAACTCGTTCATGTCCTACGACACGCTGGACAAATTCCGCATCCGCTTCACTGGCCTTGGCAATTGGGCGAAGGTGGTGATGGATCCGGTATTCTGGCAGTCCATCGGCAACATCGTCTATAACCAGGCCATCTTCATCGTGCTGACGCTGATCATTTCGCTGGCGTCTGCGATGATGCTCAGCACCAGCCGCAAGCTGGATTCGGTGTTCCGTACCGTCTACTTTATGCCCGTCATCACCTCGCTGACCGTGGGGATGATGGTGTACAACTACTTCATCGTGGGCCCCGACGGGCCCATCCAAAAGCTGCTGCTCAGTTGGGGCTGGCTTGACAAGCCGTTCATCTGGACGGTGTCAAAGACCCTGCCCATGCCGCTGATCGCGCTATTCTCCAGTTGGAAGTGGTTCGGCATCCAGATGGTCATTTTCATCGGTGGCATCGCCAGCATCGACGCATCTGTGTTCGAGGCCGCGGCCATCGACGGCGCCAGCGCGTTTGCCCGGGTGACACGCATCACGCTGCCGCTGCTGCGGGACCAATTGGTGTTCGTGCTGACCATGAACGTCATCAACGGCATGCAGATGTTCACCGAGAGCTACATGAACTTCGAGACCGCCGGTGGCGTGGGCAATGCGGCGTTGACGCCGGTGCTCTATTTATACCGCATCGCCTTCAAAGACCTGGACATGGGCTATGCATCCACCATCGGCATCTTCCTGGCTGTGATCATCTTCATCGCGACCCACATCCAAATGAAGTTCACCGAGGGGAGGCAGATCAATGCATAAGAAGTTATGGACGTTGCTGAAGTACCTGGTGCTCGCCCTGGGGGCAGTCGTCGTGATTACGCCGTTCTGGATCATGCTCCTGAACTCCGTCAAGTCCGCCAACGAGATCATAAGCAACCCGCTCAGCCTGCCCGCTAAGCCGGACTTCAGTGGCTATGTGGGCGTGTTCGTGCAGCTCAACATCGGCCGGTTGTTCTTAAACTCCATCTTTGTCTCCGCCAGCACCATGGCGCTCAACGTGCTGCTGAGCCTGACGGTGGCGTACGGCATCCTTAAGTGCAACCTGCCCGGCAAGTCCGCCTGGCGCAGCCTGATCCTGTCGTCGATGATGCTGCCATCCATTCTCATGCTGATTCCGCAGTATCAGATGTTTTTCCAGTGGGGCTGGATCAACAGCTTCAAGGTCATGATCCTGCCTGTCTGCATCAGCGCCTACAACATCTTCCTCATGATGCAGTTCATGCATTCCATCAGCGACGAATACCTCGAGGCCGCGCGCATGGACGGCGCAAGCGAGCCGTTCATCCTGTACGGCATCGTACTGCCGCTGTCGCTGCCCGCCATCTCGACCGTGGGCATCCTGTCTTTCATGGACTCGTGGAACGATTTCATGCGCCCGCTGCTTTATATGACGGATCAGAACAAGATGACGCTGCAGCTGGCGGTGTTCCGGTTCAAAACGCTGATTCCCAACGGTCACTTTCAACAGCTGTGGGCTGCGACCACGCTGGTCACGGTGCCCATTGTCATTGCGTTTTTGTGCGTGCAAAGGAATTTCATCAAGGCGTTCACCGGCGTGGGCCTGAAGTGAGGCAGGGGAGAGCATATGAAAAAGAGACTTCTGATTGCCTTGGCGGCCATCGCGTTGCTGGTGGCGTTCTACGCGGTCACCTGGTTTCGCATCTACAACATGACTGCGGGCTACTTCGCCGAGGCCGAGGCCAGCTTCGAATCGGGCAAGTACGCGCTGGCACTCAAGGGCGGGAACGACTTCGCAACGGGCGACTTTACTGGTGCCTATCAGCAGGTGGTCGAGGCCTGGGAGGGCGGTCTGGCCCTGCCCAAGCCCCAGATCTTCCTGGACGCGCGGCAAAGAGAGCAGACCATCCTGCAGGAAAAGCTCAGCGTTAAGGACATCGACGCCATGGTCAAAAAGTATCTGAAGATCGACAAGCGCTACTTGGACGCGGCGCTACTGCGCAAAGCCGAGCTGCTGCTCGCCGATGGAAAGACATCAAAGGCCATTGAGGCCTACGAGTCCGCCGTCCAGGTTTTCCCCATGAACAAGGAGCTGGCCCAGCAAGTCGAAGCTAAGCTCGCCGAGCTCAACGCACAGCAATCTGCCGACACCCCTTAAGGCGCATCGCGTTTTCCCCCATTGGGGCATCTATATTTTCTGGAGGAGGAGATTCCATGAACAAAGAGCTGACCCACCTGCTGTCACTCGCTCTGGCCGTGGCGCTGTTCTTCGCGTGCGGGGCGGTTCCCGCGCTGGCCGCTGACACTTCCGTCACCGACCAGATCACCGTGGCCGTGCCGGAAGGCGACTATGTGGCGTTCATGAACAACGTCGCCGTGCCCAAGTTCAACGAGAAATTCCCCAACGTCACCGTGCAAGTCATCTCCGACAAGGAGATCGACACCCAGATCGCCGCAGGCAATGTGCCCAATGTGTACACCGGCGGCTTCGGCTCCCGCGGCATGCGCTATGCGCAGTCCGGCGTGCTGGTTCCGCTGAACGGCTTCGAGGGCTTTGACGAGCTGTTCGCCCGCCTGGACGAGAATTACATCGTGAATTTCGCGGACTACAACTTCTATGTTCCGTGGAACCTCACCACCACCATGATGGTGTACAACAAGGAGCTATTCACCCAGGCTGGGCTGGACCCGGAAACCCCGCCCAAGACCTTCGACGAGTTCTTGGCCGCCGCCAAGGCGATTGACGACCTGGGCCCGGAGATCTACGGCACCGGATTCTGGAACGAAGCGCTGACCTGGGGCGGCTGGTATTGGGACATGCTGGCCCCCATCTACTACAACTTCAATGGCGGCCAATATCAGCTGATGAACGACATGGGCACCGACATCGTGTTTGATAAGCCTGAAGCCAAGATGAAGGAGTTCATGGAGTTCCTGAAGACCGCCCAGTCCTACGGCCCGCCCACCACGAACGACATCAACTCGTTCTTCAAGCGCAACGTAGGCATGTGGCTGCAGTTCGGCTACGGCTGGAAGGCCAACTTGAAAGGTGCTGCTGACCGCCCGATGGAGGTGGGTCAGGACATCGGCATTGCGCCCATCCCTGTGGTTGCCGAGGGCGATACCGCATATTCCACGCTGGGCGGCATCGGCCTGATCATCTTCAAGTCAGACGATCGGAAGCAGCAGCTGAGCTGGGAGTTCATCAAGGTGCTGATGGAAGACGAGCTGAACCTGGAAGCCTGCAAGCTGCTGGGCCAACTCCCCAGCCTCATTTCCCTGCAGGACAACGAGTACTTCGAGCAGCCCTCTGAGCAGCCGTTTGTCAACCAGACCAAGACCGCGCTGCAGCCCGAACCCTTCGCCGAGGCGGACACCATCGCCAACAAGGTGCTGGGCGCCATCCAGGCCATCGTCGTGGATGGCAGCGCCGACATGGACGCCACCCTCGCGCAACTGGCCACCGACGCCAGGGCAGAGATCAAATAAGGGATTGCATATCGCGCAAAGTGCATGAGACGACGGGGCCGGACATTGCGTCTGGCTCCGCTTTTTGGAGGGGCGAATGAAGTACATTGACGATTGGGACCGGCGCAAGGCGCGGCATGCCAAGGGAGACTTCATCGTCGGCATGATGGAAAAGGCGAGCATATCCCACGGGATGCTGACGCCATTCACCCCCAGCAGGAACTGCACCAGCGGCACAAACAGCACGAGGATCAGGAGGTCGTTGACCGAAACCTGCACGAGCGTGTGCGCCGGGTCGCCCTTCGTGAGGTTGCTCCACACGAACACCATCGCGGTGCATGGTGCTACGCCCAGCAATACGGCTCCCGTTACAAAATCCTGTGCCAGCTCCGCCGGGATGAAGGCGCGGAACATGACCTTGAAAAACAGGGCTGCCAGACCGAACATGAGGAAGGGCTTGATGAGCCAACTGCTGCCGCTGGAGATCAGGATGCCCAAGGGATGCTTCCCCACGTTCTTGATGGACTGGAAGTCGATCTTCATCATCATCGGGTAGATCATGACCCAGATGAGCACGGCGATGGGCAGGTTTTGGCCCGCGTATTGCAGCTTTTCCAGAACCGCCGGAATGCCGGGCAGAAATTTCCCGATCAGGATGCCTGCCGCCATGCAGAGAACGACCCACACCGTCAGATACTTCTCGAAGAAACCGATGCCCTGTGCTTTTTGCTCGCTCACTTTATTGCCGCCTGCTTTCTCTTAACGCTCCGACTCACCCTGCCTGTGGGGCCGTATATTCGACGCCGTTATACACCCATACGCGCCACCACGGTATCGCCGCAAAGCTCCCCACAGTCCTCGCAAACCGATTTACGAAGCTCCGCGGCAATGTCGCTTCCGTTCATGCGGATGGCGGGCGGCTTGTTCGGCTGCGGCGTCCCGCAGCAGTCCTCGGATGAACAACAGCGCTTGGACATTCCGAGCACACTTCACATTTGATGGAACCCTTGCCCTTGCAGATACAATCTTCCTTCTCGGAGGTGATGGCGCACAGGAACCGCTTTGTATTCTGAACGGCTTGCGAATCCAGCGAATAGTACGTCCACTTTCCCTCCTCCCTGGCTTTGACGAGCCCACACTCACGCAGAAGCTTTATGTGGTGGGACAGCGTGGACTGCGACATTGCAAATTTTTCCAAAATGTTGCAGGCGCACAGCTCGCCGCAGGAGAGCATATCCACGATCATGGCCCGCCTGGGATCGCCCAGCGCCTTGAATACCTTAGCGTTCTCCAGGCAGTAATCCATGTTGCCACCTCAAATTCACGATCTTCGATATGAGCATTATGTGCGCCAAATCGAAAAACGTCAATATAAAACGGCAGTTTGGCAGATAAATTTTCGAAAAGCATTTGGCCGGGAGAAGGGGCTGAATCGGGCCGCTGCGTTGCTTGGAGCGGCCCGATTTCGCGTTGAATGTGTTGTCTTCCTGCTTTTGCTTGCTGTATAATGCCCTCCAGGCATCGGTGCCGCAAATCGGCCGCGGTCCGGAGATGTGAAAGCCCTCGTTTTCAAATCTCGAACTTGTAGCCGTAGCCCCAGACGGTCTGTATGTTGTCCTGGCAGGGATAGATCTTACCGCGCAGGCTCTTGATGTGCGTGTCGACCGTGCGGTCGGAGCCGAGAAAATCCTGCCCCCAGACCATCTCAAGCAGCGCGTCCCGGGAGAAGGCTTGCCGTTGATTGCGCAGGAAAAAGAGCAGAAGGTCGAATTCCTTGGGCGTGAGCTTCACATCCGTCCCGTTGACGGACACCTGATGCGAGCCCAGATCGAGCGATATCTCGCCCGCCTTGACGACGCTGGGCGCACGCGCGTTGTTGCCGAAGATGACGAGGAGGTTCCGGATGCGCGCCACCAACTCGCGCGGATAGAAGGGCTTGAGCACGTAATCGTTCCCGCCCGCCTCGAATCCCGCGAGGCGGTTGGCCTCGTTCCCGTTGCGGCTGATGAAAACGACAGGGATGCTCAAGCTCTTGCGCAGATGGCGGCAGACGACGCAGCCGCCGATCTCCGGGAGCTCCGCTTCCAAAATCACCAGTTGATATTCGCACCTGCGCAGGCGCTTGAGGGCCGAGATCCCGTCCTGAGCGAAGTCGCACAGCCAACCCTCGGCGCCGACGCTCAGGCGGATGATATCGCGCACGGTCGCGTCGGCGTCGGCGACGAGCAATTTGATCTCCTGATCCAACACAACCTCTCTCGCCTCGTTTCCCTCTGTTATATCCGCAATCATTATACGCAATCGGGTGGTGGTTTTCAACACATGACAGCAGGTTATTGCCGTACGCCGGGGGATATCGCACCGCCCGGCGCGCGGCTCTCTTATGAAGTTACGGCTTGCAGTCGGCGATGACGCTCTTGAGGATCTCGACGGTCTCATCCTTGTCCCTAAGCTCCGCCGTCAAACGGCGATTCTCCGCCTCTAGCTCGAAGATTCTGGGCGACTCGTGTTCCTCGCGCGTGCGCGGTGGCGGTTCGACCAGCCTGGGCCTTGGCTTGGGCATGACCTTGCGCTGCTGCGCCGGCTCCACCGCGACCGAGTAGTCGCCCGGTGTGAGCTGGTTGAACATGCCGCGCTTGACGTACCTGGTATGCAAGAGTTCATGCGAGCGGTGGCCGTTGGGGGAACCGAGGTATTGCTCATACAGCTGGGTCACAAAGGGGTTCTCGTGGGATTTGCGCAGCTCCTTGCTCTCGTCCTCCAGATAGAGGTTCTCGAGCCGCCTCTTGCGCACGTGCGGATCCTCCGAGCGCGGCTGGCCCCCGCCCATGATGCAACCGCCCGGGCAGCCCATCACCTCGATGAAGTGATAGGGCGATTCGTCCTTCGCGATCTGCCGCATCAGCTTGTCCGCGCCCGCCAGCCCGCTCGTCACGGCCACGCGCAGCGTAATCCCGTCGAGGAACGCGTAGTCCGGCAGGGGATTCTCGATGCAGATCGCGGCTTCCTTGACCTGGTCGAGCCCGACGATGGGCGTCACGTGCAGGCCGTCAAAGGGCAGCTCGCGGCCCGTCACGATCTCGTAAACGGTACGCAGCGCGGCTTCCATGACGCCGCCGGTCAATCCGAATATGTCCGCAGCCCCCGTGGACATGCCCAGCGGGCTGTCGAATTTCTCGTCCGCGAGTTCGGTGAACTCGATGCCGGCCGAGCGGATCATGTCGGCGAGCTCGCGCGTGGTAAGCACCGCGTCGACGTTCGGCACCTCCTCGTTAACCATCTCCTCGCGTACGATCTCGAATTTCTTGGCGGTGCAGGGCATGACGGACACGACGTACATGTCCTTGGGCGTCAGGCCGATCGTCCGCGAATAGTAGGACTTCACCAGCGCGCCCAGCATGGTGTGGGGCGACTTGCAGCTCGACAAATGCGACAGCTGATCCGGGAAATTGTGCTCGACGTACTTGATCCAGCCGGGCGAGCAGCTCGTGATCATTGGCAGCGCCTCGCGCCCGCCGTTCAGCGCGTCCTTCAAGCGCGCCAGGAGCTCGGTGCCCTCCTCCATGATCGTGAGGTCGGCGGCGAAGTTCGTGTCGAACACGTCCTTGAAGCCCAGCTTGCGCAGCGCGGCGACCATCTTGCCGGTCACGCGGCTGCCCGCGGGCATGCCGAACTCCTCGCCCAGGGCGACGCGCACGGCGGGGGCGACCTGCACGACGGTTCGCAGCTTTGGGTTTTCAAGCGCGTCCCATACCGTCCGCTTTGCGCTCGTCTCCTTGAGCGCGCCGACGGGGCAGACCACCGTGCACTGGCCGCAGAAGGCGCAGTTCACGGTTCCGATGGGGAGGCTCATCGCGGGCGCGATCTCGGTGTCGAACCCGCGGTTCTGCGGGCCGAGCACGCACACCTGCTGAACCTGCGCGCAGGCTGTGACGCAGCGGCGGCAAAGGATGCATTTGGACATGTCGCGCGTGATGGCGACCGAGGCGTCCATGTGGTAGCTCGAACGCTCGCCCTCGAAGCGCGAGGTGTCCACGCCCAGTTGCTTCCCAAGCGCCTGGAACTTGCAGGTCTGGTTGCGCGTGCAGCTCAGGCAGTCCTGCGAGTGGTCGGAGAGCATCAGCTCGTACAGCACCTTGCGCGCCTTGTTGACGCGGTTGGAGTAGGTGTTGACTACCATGTCGTTCGCGACCTTGGTCATGCAGGACGCCTGGAGGTTCTTCATGCCCTCCACCTCGACGACGCAGATCCTGCAGCCGCCGAACTGGTGGACGTCCGACAGATAACAGAGGTTGGGGATGTTGATGTGGTTGCGGCGCGCCGCCTCCATGATGGTGATGCCCTCCTCAACCTCCATGTACTGGTTGTTGATGGTCATGTGTACCATACGGCCTACCTCCTTTCGCAATGGAGACAGCGCATCGCCTCGGCCATCGCGGTGAGCTTGTGGTAGCCCAGCACGACCTCGTCAAAGCTGCCCTTGCGCTTTTCCATTTCCAGCATGTCGAGCGGGTAGCGCGGAAGCTCCATCACGTCGTCGTCGTCCACGTGGAGGGAGATTTTGATCTCCTCGCCCCGGTTGAGCGCGCCGCGCCCGCCGAAGAACCTGTCGATGGCGATGGCCGCCTTTTTGCCGTCGGCGATGGCCTGGATCACGCTGTCCGGCCCGCGCACGATGTCGCCGCCCGCGAACACGCCCTTCATCGTGGTCATCATGGTATCCGGGTCGACCGTGAACGTCCCCCACTGCGTGCGGCCGATCTCCCCCGCCGGGATGAACGGAAGATCCGCGTACTGGCTGATGGCGGGAATCACCGTGTCGACGTCGATGAACGCGTTCGGCTCCCCGCTGGGCACGGACACGCGGCGGCCGCTGCTGTCGAACTTTCCGAGCTGCATCTTCTTGTACTCGATCTTGACGACGTGGTTTTCGCTGTTGCCGATGAAGCGCGCGGGCTGGGCGAGCGGAATGATCTCAACGCCCTCATCGAGCGCCTCACGCACCTCCGATTCGTAGGCGGGCATCGTGTTCTGGGTGCGGCGGTAGAGGATGGTGACCTTCTTCGCGCCCTTGCGGAGCGCCGTGCGCGCGGAATCGACCGCCGTGTTGCCGCCGCCGATGACCACCACGTTGTTTCCGACTTCGATGTCGCGGCCCAGCTTCACCTTTTTCAGGAAGCTGATGCCGTGCTCCACGCCCAGCAGGTTCTCGCCCGGGATGCCCGCCTTCTGGGGCAGCTGCGTTCCGGTCGAAATGAAGATCGCGTCGCTTTCCTTGCGCAGCCTGTCGAAGGAGATGTCGCGGCCGATCTCGGTGTTCAGGTGGACGATGACGCCCTCCTGCTCGATGAGGCCGATCTCGTGCTGCAATACGTCCATCGGCAGCCGGTACTCGGGGATGCCGTAGGCCAGCACGCCGCCGGCCACGGATTCGGCCTCGTACACGTCCACCTCGTAGCCGATGCGCACCAGATAGTGCCCGCAGGTCAGCCCCGCCGCGCCCGCACCGATAATCGCCACGCGCTTGCCGTTCTTGGGGAAGATGATGTCCTTGACGTACTTCTTCTCGTGCTTGTGGGCGTAGTCGGCGACGAACCGCTTGAGGTCGCAAATGGCGACCGCCTCGTCCAGCATCCTGCGGCGGCACTTGCTCTCGCAGGGGCGCGTGCAGATGCGTCCGCACACGGCCGGGAAAGGGTTCTCCTGGCGGATGAGATTGTAGGCGTCGATGAAGCGGCCCTCGGCGATGAGCGTGGTGTAGCCGGGCACGTTGACGTTGGCTGGGCAGGTATTCTCGCAGGGGGAAATGAACAGCTCGGAGCATACCCCGGCGCGGCAGCGCTTGTAGCGGATGTGCTCCTCGAACTCCTCGCGGAAGTTCTTGATCGCGCTGAGCACAGGATTGGGCGCCGTCTGGCCCAGGCCGCAGATGGCGGTGTCCTGGATGATCTCTCCCAGTTCCTCGAGCAGCTCGATATCGCCTTCCTCGCCCTCGCCGCGCGTGATCCGTTCGAGGATTTCCAGCATGCGCTTGGTACCCAGGCGGCACGCGACGCACTTGCCGCAGGATTCGTCCTTGATGAAATCGAGGAAATAGCGCGCGGTGTCCACCATACAGGCATCCTCGTTCATGGTAATCAGGCCGCCCGAGCCCATGATCGCGCCGAGCTCCTTGAGATCGGCGTAATCGGTGGGGATGTTCAGGTTCTCGCTCGTGATGCAGCCGCCCGACGGCCCGCCGATCTGCGCGGCTTTAAAGCTCTTTTTGCCCGGCACGCCGCCGCCGATGTCAAAGAGGATGTTGCCAAGCGGCGTTCCGATGGGCACCTCGACGATGCCGGTGTTGGTGATGTCGCCCGCGAGCGCGAACACCTTGGTGCCCTTGCTCTTTTCGGTTCCAAACCCCGAGTACCACTGCGCGCCCTTGAGCATGATTGCGGGAACGTTCGCGAAGGTCTCGACGTTGTTGATGATGGTCGGGCGTCCGAACAGGCCGTTCTGGAACGGGTAAGGCGGCTTCTGCCGCGGCTCGCCGCGCGCGCCCTCGATGGAGTTGAGGAGCGCGGTCTCCTCGCCACACACGAACGCGCCCGCGCCGATGCGGATCTCGATGTCGAAGTCGAAGCCCGAACCGAAGAGGTTCTTGCCAAGGATCCCCATCTCGCGCGCCTGCTGAAACGCCTTCTCCAGCCGCTCGATCGCCAGCGGGTACTCCGCGCGCACGTACACGTATCCCGTGTTCGCGCCGATCGCATAGCCGCCCAGCAGCATCCCCTCGATCACGGAATGCGGGTCGCCCTCGATGATCGAGCGGTCCATGAACGCGCCCGGGTCGCCCTCGTCGGCGTTGCAGACGATGTACTTCACCGGCCCCGGCGCCTTCAGCCCCGCCTCCCACTTGACGCCCGTGGGGAAGCCCGCGCCGCCGCGCCCCATCAGTCCGGACGCCTTCACCTCGCGCACCACGTCCGCGCCGGACAGCTCGGTCAGCGCCCGCGCCGCGGCCAGGTAGCCGCCGCGGGCTATGTACGCCTCGATGCGCGCGTGCTCCATCACCCCGCAGTTGCGCAGCGCGATCTTCACCTGATCCTTGAAGAAGTTGATGTCGTCGATCTTCGGGACGTTCGCTCCGAGCGAATGGTCAAAGAATGTGTACTGCCGGAGGATTTTGCCGTGCTTCAGATGCGCAGATACGATCTCGCGCGCCGTGTCGGGCGTAAGCTTCGTATAGAAAATTCCCTCCGGCTGGATCAGCATGACCGGGCCGACCGCACAGGTGCCGATGCAGCCGGTTTCGATCACCTGCGTGTCCTCCTGCAGAGCGTGCAGCACGAGCGCCTCGCGCACCGCCTTCTCAACCTCGGCGCAGCCGGACGAAACGCAGCCCGCCCCGCCGCAGACCAAAATGGTATGCTTGTATTTGGCCAGGCGTTCGTGCTCGCCGTCGCGGATCGCGATCAGATCGTTCAAACTGTTTACCTTCATGCCCGTTCACCTCCCCGGTCTCAATATTTGGTCAGGATGCTTTCCAACTTGTTGACGTTAACCTGCTTATACACCTCGTCGTCGATCATCATCGCCGGGGCCAGCCCGCATGCTCCGATGCAGCGCGCGACCTCCAGCGTGAACCGCCCGTCCTGCGTCGTGCCGCCCAGCTCCACGCCCAGCTTCGCCAAGAGGCCCTCGAGCACGCGCTTGCCTCCGCGCACGTAGCAGGCCGTTCCCAGGCAGACGCGGATCGTGTGCTGCCCGCGCGGCACGGTGGAGAAGAACGAATAGAAGGACACCACGCCCGAAATCTCCGACAGCGGGATTTCCATCTCCTTGGAGATGAACATCTGTACCTCCAGCGGCAGGCTGCCATAAATCTGCTGCGCCAGATGCAGCACCTGAATCAGGCTCCCGGTCCTTCCCTTGTACAGGTCGATGACGTTCGCAATCTGAGCCAGTGCCTTCTCGTGCTCGGTGCCCGGACATGTGCATTTCGCCTGCATTCTTGAGATTCCCTCCTCTCGCCTCGTCTG
>NZ_JBISDI010000042.1:0-32642 GCF_051162045.1 Anaerozeibacter quisquiliarum | reverse complement strand
ACCAGTGACCCCATCGATGTGAACGATGTGTTTTATACCTTATGGGGAGTGTGTGCGAATGGGTTTTATCGTCGCCGCATATATCGAGTTCGCAATACCAAGCACCGCGGAAAGCGAGAACAGCACTTCAATGCCTACATTCGCCCAAATCCAACCGCCGATAAGCGCGATAAAGATGCTGATCACATGATTGACGGACACCCCTGTGGACAAGGTCGCGACCACTTCCTCCGGGCTGTCCGCGATGTCGCGAACATAGACATTGCTCGCCATACTCGCCAGAGAGATGATGGAATCGAGGACATAGTTTACGCACACGACAACAAACGCGATGTGGGCAGGGAATATCCGATGAGCGAAGCCGTAAAAGAAACAGACGATAACGAGAATCAAGGTGTCAGATATCATGATTGTTTTGTATCCGAGTTTGTCAATGAGTTTCCCAATAAGCGGACTTGCTATCGCACCGCAAACCGCGCAAATGGCAAGCAGCATTGCGATCAGAGATGTATCCGCACCATAATGCAATATCAGTGCGTAGGGTGCAAAGGTCAGAAAAACCTGCTTTCGCGCGCCATAGAAAATCTCCAGCATATAGAATGTCGAAAACTTTTTCGCGAAATAGAATCGCTTGTGAACGGGATTTTGGTTGGATTCTTGTAGCGATAGTGAGATCAGAACAGCGCCAACCATAAATGCAGCCGAAACGGCAAGGATGATCTTGAAAGGCATCACAGCATGATATTCACTCACAAAACGCGAAAAAAACGCAAAAAGTCCCGTGACGATGATGAGGCCGGCAATGCTGCCTAACTGGTTGATCGAGCCCGAGATGCCAAGCGCCATGCCCCCGCTTTCTTTTTTTGCCAGATCCATGGTGAGGGTGCTTTTGACGGGCATAATCATGTGCTCGCCAAGGCTAAATACGACCATGAACAAAACGACCACAAACTTGCCCGTTGCAGCCACTGTAAGCCCCACCATGCCGGCAAGCATGATCGCCGTTCCAATCTTGAAAATCTTGCTCGCGGACATGCGGTGCATCGCGGCGAGAATCAGGACGACGAGCAGTCCCGGAATTTCTCGGAAAAACTCGACAATTCCGCGTTCAAATTCGGAAATATGTACAATTTGCGCGAGATAATTGTCCTGCACGCCGCGATACAGCCCGTAGGCAATGCCGGACAGCAGCAAGGTCATCAGGAAGTGGCCGTACTTTGCACCGGGTTTAAAGATATGCCCGAAATAATCGGTGAGATACCTCTTCATCTGTATGGTTCCTCCAGTCAGATTGCTTGCGCGCTTCTTCTGCAAACTCCGTATGATGTGTAAAAAAAGACCCGCTTTCCAGCGGGTTGGTGGTCTGTACTGGACTCGAACCAGTGACCCCATCGATGTGAACGATGTGCTCTCCGCAGGTGGTAGGTTTTATCAAAATACAATAAAGGAGCCGGATTTTTACATATTATAAATAATTATCCCCGCAAGTTTTAATCGATTTTCCGGGAAGCAGTATGGACGGTTGAACCGCAGTGCAAATTATTCTTGACATTCACGCCCCATTAGAATATAATATGGGCGCGAAAGTCAGGTGATTTTTGATGAAGCGCGAAATTTTAGATTCGCTTCTACACGACAACAACGGCTTTTTGAAAACGTCAGATGTTGTCGCAGCGGGAATCTCGAGAGAATATTTAGGAGAATATGTGCGCAAGAACGGGCTGGAACGCGTCGCACATGGCCTGTATAGGTCAGGCGACGCATGGGATGATGGGATGTATGTTCTGCAATTCAGGTATCCCGCTTCCGTATTCTCCCATGAGACCGCCCTGTACCTGCTGGGCCTTGCTGAACGCGAACCAATCGTGTTTTCCGTCACTCTAAAAGCGGGCGCGAATGCGACGGGGCTGCGGAAGGACGGTGTGAAGGTTTACCGCGTGCAAGAACGTCTTTTGGGGGAAGGTGTTGTTGACGCCGTCTCTCCATCCGGGCATCCGCTGAAAACCTATAACGCGGAACGAACAATTTGCGATTTATTTCGCAGCCGCAGCGGAATCGACGTTCAAGACCTGCAGGCAGCGGTCAAAGGGTATATCCGGCGGCAAAAAAAGAATATTCCGCTCCTCCTCCGCTACGCCAAGGAATTCAGGGTCGAGAAATTCGTGAGGCAGTATTTGGAGGTGTTACTATGATTCACACGCCAAGACAACTCAAGGCGTTGGTCCGGAACCTGTCCAAAGGCAACAGTGCCAAGGCGCAAATGATCATTCGCACCTATGTGATGGAGCGGTTTCTGGAACGCCTCTCTCGATCGCGCTATCGGAACAACCTGATTCTCAAAGGCGGTACTTTGGTGGCTGCAATGGTAGGCTTGGACAACCGCTCGACTATGGATGTGGACACCACGGTCAAAGGGGTGGACCTGTCCGCCGAAAGCATTCGCAAGATCGTAGACGAAATTGCCTCGATTGAGATTGAGGATGGCATGGCTTTTGAGATCAAGAGCATTGAACCCATTATGGACGAGTCGGACTATCCCGGGATTCGCGTGATGATGGATGCGATGCTGGAAACCATGCAGACGCCGTTGAAACTTGACTTCTCCACGGGTGATGCGATCACACCCAGCGAAATCGCGTATTCCTTTAAACTGATGTTTGAGGATCGCACAATATCCATCTTAGCCTATAATCTTGAAACCATTCTTGCGGAGAAACTGGAAACGCTGCTCTCCCGCGGTACAGCCAACACGAGAATGCGGGACTTCTACGACATCTTTGCCTTAGAAGATTCACAAATGCATGCGATCAGTGAGGAAACCTTGCGTTCGGCGTTTGACGCCACCCTGAAAAAGCGAGGTTCGACGGCTGTCGCCGCAGATGCTAACTTGATTCTAAGCGAGGTCGAAACCGATGCGGGGCTGATGATGCTATGGAGCCGGTATCAGCGTAAATTTGATTATGCCGCCGATATCAGATGGGAGATGGTAATGGGCGCAATCAAGAGGTTGACCGCAATCGCAATACATCAGAATTGACTTGCGATTCATGCCCCGAATAGGCCGCTCCCGTTGAACACGGCGGCGCTGGTGCTGTACACTTAGACGATCAGCCGATTCGCCGTGCGCAGGTACTTGGCCGGGATGGGCTTTTTCAAACGCAAGGTGATGTTCATGGGGCGGCTGCCGGTGTGGGACACATACTCCGCTTCACCCAAGAATGTATAGGGTGCGGAGCCGTACGCGTCCTTCTTGTTTTCACGGACGAACAGCAGGATCCGGCCGCCTTGCTCCCGGTGATGGATGTACCGCTGCCCGGTGGGACTTTCTTCGCTGGTGGTAGACTGGCTCTGCCAGTGAAAGAGCGTGTCGCTGATGGCGTAATCGTTGTACATGGTAGAGGGGGAATACTCTTTGTCGGATTTGTTCAGCGTGACAAAAAAGACGTCCAGATGCTTCTCCGGGAGGTATTTCACGCCTTCCCGCACGGTTGCCGGGTTTAGAAAATCCAGCGCGACAAGTGCCTGATCGCGGCTGTATGTACAGGGAACATCCAGCGGGCACGCAAAATCCAGACCGGCAGATTCATCCAGAAAATCAATGCGGTCAAAGCGCAGCCGCAAAAGCTCTGCCAGTTCGGCGGCCAAGACGGGGCTTTTTTTCACGGCCCGGAGCGCATCCGTCGCCTGCCCAAATCCGCACGCCGCATAGGACTTCTGCCAGACGGTAAACTGGAACATGGCCAGCATGCGCAGCTCTTCGGGCGTCAGCGCCGCATCAGAAATTATCTCCGCCCGCGCCAACACATCCAGGAGGAAGCGGATCAAGCGCCGGCTGTCCACGCGTGCCATGCGGAGAAGCGCCTTTGTCATGGTCTCTTCCATCGCTTCCTGAAAATCCGGGCGGACGCCGGATAACACGCATAGGCGCGCAAAGGACGCGGTTTTATAGATTTCCTTGGGGCTTATGGAATAGAATCCGCAAAAATGGCCAAGGGTCGGTGCAAGGCCGGTGTCCGCCTCAAAGGTGCGGATTCGGTCAATCAGTCCCCGTCTACCGGTGAGCGCGGAGCGGATGTTCTCCAAAATGTACGCCTGTGCCTTTTTCTCCAGCTGAATATAGCACCCCTTGGGCACGGACTGGAACCCGTTTAGAATTTCCTGCCGGATGCCCCGCTGCGTTTTTCCCAGAAGCGCCTTCAGCTTGCCCGCAAAGTCGTACCGCTGATTCGCCTGTCCGATGAAATCCAGCACGGTCAGGCATTCTTTCCCGTCAGCCAGCCGCAGCCCGCGGCCCAGTTGCTGCAGGAAAATGGTCAGTGATTCGGTAGGGCGCAAAAAGAGAATGGTGTTGACCTCCGGAATGTCCACGCCCTCATTATAGACATCCACGGTAAAGATAAAACGGACTGTGCCGGCTTTCAGCGCATTCCGCGCGGCCTCGCGCTCTTCGGACGGCGTTTCGCCGGTGACGCAACGGGCGGGAATGCCCGCGCGCTCAAACCAATTGGTCATAAAGGCGGCGTGCCGGACGGAGACGCAGAACCCCAGCCCCCTCACTTCCTCCAGATCGGCAACATACCGCCGAATGGACTGAATCACCATGTCCGCCCGCCGTTCCGCCGCCGCACGGTTCACGGTGTACAGGTTCGAGAGTTCCTCCCGATCGTACCCACCGCGCGTCCAGCGGACGTGTTCCAAGTTGACTGGGTCCGTCACGCCAAAATACTGAAACGGGGATAGGAGTTTCCGCTCAATGGCCTCTGGGAGGCGAATTTCCGCCGCAATGCGCCCGCCAAACCAGCCCAGCACGTCCTTTCCGTCCATGCGCTCCGGCGTGGCGGTGAGCCCCAGCAGGATGCGGGGGCGATAATAAGAAAGCAGTTTATCATAGGTGGGCGCGGCGGCGTGGTGAAATTCGTCCACGACGATATAGTCATAGAAGTCTGGCGTGGTGCGGCTGGTCAAATCCTGCGCGTGGAACATCTGGATAGAGACAAACAGGTGATCCAGCCCCTCAGGCCGATGCCCGCCCACAAACAGGTCGCCAAAGTTTTGATCCTTGAGCACGCCGCGAAAGCAGTCCAAGCTCTGCTTGAGGATCTCTTCCCGATGCGCAACAAACAGAAGACGGCAGGGATCGCCCGGATGGGCTTTGGCAAACCGCTTGTAATCCAAGGCGGAGATGACCGTCTTGCCCGTGCCGGTGGCGGCGACGATGAGGTTGCGGTACATCCCACGGATGCGCCGCTCCGCTTCCAGCGCGTCCAGAATCTCCTGCTGATAGGGATAAGGCCGAATCTCGAAGGAGTACCCGGGCGCGCCGGCATAGGATTTGCCCATGCGCTCCGCCTTGAGCGCCCGCGCAAGCCGCATTTCCTGAGAAGCATCGTAGGGATCAAACTCCGGCGCGTTCCAGTAGCTGTCAAACGTGGCGCCGATCTTCCGAAACGTCTCCGGCTGATCCTGCTTTGTCAGCTTGACGTTCCATTCAAGGCCGCTGGAGATGGCGGGGCAAGTCAGATTGGAGGAACCTACATAGGCGGTGGAAAAGCCGCTGTTCCGGTAAAACACATACGTCTTGGCGTGCAGCCGCGTGCGCGCGGTATCGTAGGAAATGCGGATCTGCGCATTGGGCAGGGCGTGCAGCTCCGCAACGGACTTTATGTCCGTGGCGCCCATGTAGGATGTCGTAATGACCCGCAGCTGTCCGCCGCCTTGCGTGAAGCTGCGCAGGTCCTCCAGAATCATGCGCAGGCCGCTCCATTTGATGAACGATACCAACATGTCGATCCGGTCGCAAGAAAGGATTTCCTTTTTCATTTCCGCATACAGACTGGGCTCGTCCATAGCGCCTGTAAAGAGGCAGCTGCGGGCGAGGGACGTTTCCGGCCGGGGGTACGCCGGCTGCAAGGTATTCATCCTGCTTTTCAGGGAGAGAAGCATTTGCGCGGGGCTGATGACTGCCAGATGCGGATCCTCGGTGAGCATCCCCATAATGCGGTTGACCAGATCTACCTGCGCGCCGGGGCCGACGGTTTCGCCCAGTTCAGTCAGCGCCTGCCGAATGGCCCATTCCGCGTATTGGGACAGCACCTGCGCGGCTTCCGCCTCGTCCAGCCTTTCCGTAACGGCATGAGAATCCTGCGCCCCATTGAGCGCGCTCTGAATCAGTTCGTTTATAATCTGCTCGTAGAGGCCGTAAGGCAGCATGACAGATTTCCTTTCGCATCCGTAATTTGTTACCCAACATATCTGTTTTCGTTATGCCATGAAAGAAATTCGGCCGAGGGCCTTTCCAGCAAGCGATCCGGCAGCGTAGATAGCTGCTTCCCATGATGGGCGTAATACGCTTTGCCGTTCCCGTAGTCTTCTTTGATCCGATGGCTTACCTCGACAACATAGTCTTTGGTGACGGTTATGTACCCCCTGTCAAACAGGGTGTGCAAATCCTGACGCAGCAAAAGTCCATTGCTCGCAGCGTGCGGGCCATTTTCCGAATAGGGCTTGATATGCGCCGCATCCAACACGGGCAGCGTTTTTTCGCCCGTAATCGCGCACCGGCGGTGGTATGCATCTGTGACAATTAAGCGGAATGCGCCCTGACCAAGTCGCGGCATAATGATTTGCGGTTCCCCATACCGATTGACAGAGGTGCTGATTTGCTTGTTTCCCATAAGTCGAAGGGTCAACTGATCAAATAGGCGGTGTCCCTCTTGCGTGTCTGTATCGTATATTTTTCCCATAACGATGCTGCCGGACCAAGACAGGGGAACTGGGATCCAGTCAGCTTCATCCCAAAAGAACGGAGTTGCAAGGATCAATGAACTGACGAGCGGATCGGCCATGGGTTCCTTTGCACCATTTCTGTAGCGGTTCATGCGCCCCAGAAATTCAGAATAACTTTGAGTTCCATTCTTGGCGCCGAAGGAGTCCCACGTTAAGGAGACTGGCATCAGAACCTGCCGAACAAAGACACCGCCACCGACAATGTAGTTCTGCGGCGCGTGCAACTTAAACAGGAACAATTCCCCTTCGCCAAGTGCCCGGAAGGCGCGCAGGCTGTTGGGCTGCCAAAAATTCACTTCGTCAAAGTTTTGATTTTTGAGGAAATAAAACCAATTCTCATCTGTCACGCCCACATAGATTTTCATGGTACGTACCTCATTACGTATTGTGGATACCGTGCGGCCTCTTTGGCTTTATCAGGTCGTAGCTCTGCCCGATCATCCGTTTCAGCGCCTGCTCCGGAACATCCCCGCCCAGCACAATGGTATTCCAGTGTGCTTTGTTCATGTGGTATCCGGGCGCTAAACACTTGCCGGAAAAGATCGGCTTCCAGCGGATCGCATTTCAGATTGATGCACAGCGCGCCGTTTCGTTCGTAAATAAACGCAAACGACTTTTTGATTGCCCTCCGTTAATGATCCGTCCACATCTCGCATTGCCCTATAACGGTCGAGATTGCGTCCTCCATGCCCTCCGGCGGGTATTTGTGCCTTCTGAGCAACTTCTTCACCATGCGCCGCATGCCGGCGCGGGCGGATTCCTTCTTCTGCCAGTCGATGGTGCGGTTCTTGCGGAGCATCTCGGTCAGTTCGCGCGTCATCGACACGAGTTCTTCGTTCTGATAGAAATCCTTGACCGCCTCGGGCCGCGTCAGCGCGTCGTAGAACGCCACCTCCTCGTCGGACAGCCCGAGCGCGTCGCCCTCCGCGTGGGCGTTGGCCATGTCCTTCGCCATCTCCTGCAGTTCCGCGATGACTTCCTCGTTGGTCAGCATGCCGTTCAGATACGCCTTCATCGCCCGGGAGAGCATATCGGAAAACTTCTCCGATTTTACGAGGTTCGTCCGGCGGTAGAGGGACACCTGCTCGGCAAGCAGTTTTTTTAGGATTTCCACCGCCAGATTGCGCTCTTTCATCTTGGCGATTTCTTCGAGGAACTTCGGGTCGAACAGCGAGAATCCCGTATCCACGTCGGAGAACAGGTTAATGACGCCCTCGCTCTTGATACTCGCCTTCAGAAGCTCGTTGATGCGTGCGTTGATCTCCTTAAGCGACAGCGGCTTTCCCTCGCCCGTGATCCGGGTGAGCAAGGTCCGCACCGCCTCGAAGTACGCCGCCTCGAAGCGCTGCGCGGGCGTCAGAAGGGAACGGCACAGGGACAGCGCCTGCCTGAGCAACATTGCCTCTTTGACGAACGCCTCGCGCTGCTTCTCCTTTTTCACGCTCGAGAGGAAGTTCACGCCGCCGCTGATCGCCTTTGCGCGCGCGAGGTCCGCGGCCTTCTCATCCAGGAAACCGGAATAATCGAACCCGTGGAACAGGTCGCGGCAGACCTCCAGCTTCTCGATAAACTTCGGCAAGGCGGTCTTCGCAATGTCGGTGTCGCCGTAATTGCGCTTGTCGCGGCCCGTATAGTCGTTCATCGCTTGCTTGAGCGCGGATGCGATGCCGACGTAATCGACCACCAGCCCTCCCTCCTTGTCCTGATAAACCCGGTTGACGCGGGCGATTGCCTGCATGAGGTTGTGCCCCGCCATGGGCTTGTAGACATACATCGTCGCGAGGGACGGCACATCGAAGCCGGTCAGCCACATGTCCACCACGATGGCGATTTTGAGCGGATCATCGTCGTCCTTGAACCGCTTGGCCATCTCGTCCCGGTGGTGCTTGTTACCGATGATTGCGCGCCATTCCTCGGGGTCCTTGTTGCTCTCGGTCATCACCACGCCGAGCTTCTCCGTCCATCCGGGTCGCAGATCCAGCACTTTACGATAGATGCGCATCGCAATGACACGCGAGTACGCGACGATCATCGCCTTCCCCGTGAGCTCGTGCTGGCGGTTTTCCTCGTAGTGCTTGATGATATCCTCGCAGAGCGCGGTGATCGTCTCATCCGCGCCGAGGATGCTGTCGATCTTACCGAGTTCCTTCTTGCTCTTCTCTATGGCGTAGTCTTCCGCGTTTTCCGCCATCAGGTCGTACTCGGCGTCGATGCGCCTCAGAATGTCCTCGTTCAGCTTCAGATGGATCACACGGCTCTCGTAATAAACGGGCCGCGTCGCGCCGTCCTCCACGGCCTGGGTCATGTCGTAAATATCGATGTAATTGCCGAACACCTCGATGGTCGAACGATCTTTGCTCGAGATCGGCGTGCCTGTGAACCCAATGTAGGTCGCGTTGGGCAGGCTTTCGCGGATGATGAGCCCGAAGGATTTCTGAATGCGCCCGGTTCTGCTATCCACTCGCTCATCGATGAACTGGCTGCGGTGCGCTTCGTCCGCCATGACGACGATGTTGCGGCGGTCGGACAGACACTCGGCGCTCTCCTCGAATTTCTGCGCGGTAGAGAAGATGATGCCGTTCGCTTTCCGTCCGGCTAGTAGCTGCTTCAAATTTTCGCGGCTCTCCGCCTGCTGGGGCGACTGGCGCAAAAAGTCCGCGCATTTGGCGAATTGTTCGTAGAGCTGATTGTCGAGATCGTTCCGGTCGGTCAATACAACAATGGTTGGGGAATGCAAGGCATCCTGCAAAAGATGCGCGTAGAACACCATCGAGAGCGACTTGCCGCTGCCCTGGGTGTGCCAGAACACGCCGCCCTTGCCGTCCGTCCCGGTCGCGCGCACGGTGGAGGCGATCGCCCTTTTGACGGCGAAGTACTGGTGATACGCGCCGAGAATCTTGGCATCGCCGGAAAAGCAGATGAAGTTCTTGATGATGTCGAGCAGCCGATCCTTGTCGAACATCCCCTCAATGAAGGTGTCGAACTGGGCGTACTGCGTATTCTCATAGCTGCCGTCTTTGGTTTTCCATTCCATAAAACGATCTTCGCTCGATGTGATCGTTCCTGCCTTGGAGACAGCCAAATCGCTCATCACAAGAAAAGCGTTATAGATAAATAAAGAGGGGATTTCGTGCATATAGTTCCGCAGCTGTAAAAACGCCTGAGAAGCGTCCGTTTCCTCGCGGGAAGGAGACTTAAGCTCAAACACCACCACGGGCAGCCCGTTCAGGAACACGATAATGTCCGGGCGTTTTGCGCTGTTTTCAACGATCGTCCATTGGTTGGTAATGGTAAAGCTGTTGTTCTCTATGCGCGCAAAGTCCACGAGGGCGACGAGCGCCGAGCGCTGCTCGCCCCGGTCGAAGTAGTTCACCGACACGCCGTTTTGCAGGTAGTTCATGAACTGGACGTTCTTCTGCAGCACCGTGCCGCCCTCGAAATTGCGCAGCTTGTACACTGCCTCGGAAAGCGCGGCTTCCGGCAGCCCCCGGTTGACGCGCCGCAGGGCGAGCATTAGTTCGTCCATGTATAGGGGATCCGCATAATCGCGCGACAGGTCCGGAGCATAGACATAGTTGTACCCCAGCGTGTCGCGGAACACCTCAAGTACCGCGTTTTCGTAATTGGCTTCGGTGTATGCCATAAGGGACACCTCCTACTAAGCCGATATTTGATAACGCCTAATGCCTATATCAGCTGCCAGTTTGTCGATGTTCATTCTGGTATCTTTGTCAAACGCATTAAACATCCAGTTGGCTTGAGTGAATCTTTTATTCAGATAATCGAAATAAGGAAAATCAATAGCGCAAGAGTGCCCTAAAACGATTATCTCCGTTATTTCAGCACCAAAAATGAATTGTTCTAAAAGTTGTATCTGCGGTACTTTTTTAAAGGATTCTGTCTTATCAATTAATCTTTCGAATGCGGTATATGTATAGTAGTCCATACTATCGCTTTTGACCATATTTTCTATATGTTCTCGAATATCCATTTCTCTATAAGGCCCTCTACCCTTTTGCCTCACATCATATTTGTATTTTTCTGGCGAAAAGGTCCCTTCAGGATATCCCAATATTAAATTGTTCAGACCAACCTCGCCATGTACATGCAGAACCCTGTCTTTTGGCACTCCATAAACTTTCTCAAGCGTGTGCGTATAATTGACACTAACGAACAACCCATCATTCGTGAACAAGTCAGTATACGTAGAAATTGGTTGAGAATTTTCAACTTGGCATTCAGCTTGTTCAGCAAAAGCATATAAGGATTTCCTCAAATTCCCGTTCAAATCCACTTGTGCGATAATTGTGTCTCTATCACTCTCGTGGTCGGATAAAAATTCAGGCTGGTATCCCTCGAAAATTTCTTCAAGAGAATTAAAGTCGGGATGGGCTAATAAGTTTTCAAAATCTGCCCAAATATTTGCTTCTCTTGATTGATACAAATCCCAAAAATAAGGAGACTGCTCATGATATTCTGCAATGTTCTTGAAGTCTGGGTTGAATTTGGTCGGCAGGTTGTGTGACAAGTCAAGTCCATTTCCGACAATGAATAATCTACTCATCTAGCATAACCTCCTTAATGTAAACAATCATTTAGCGTCGCTGAGGTCGGATACTGATAGCTCGCCGGACATCAGCTTCGGGAGCAGAGTATTTCGCAAAGTAGCAAGATTACGGCTTTCAAGTGCATTTTGCCGTATGCTTTCCATAATCGGCACAGCAATCTCAGCAAACGAGTGGACGCTTTCAGCACTTGGAACGTGCAACTCATACCGTCCAATGGTATCTCCCGACACGCGTTGCCTGCCACTGCTCCCATTCATGTTGCGGACGGCATAGCTGACGAAATTGGGATAACGGGCTAGAAAGTAAAACATTTCGTTGCAGTATCCGGGTTTGGATGTGATGACGATGTACTCGGTTGAGCCAAAGGCCACCGTGCCTTCCTCAAGAAAGTTGATATACGCTGTCTTTCCGTTTTCGAGGCAAGGCGTAATGCGCGCCATGATGGTGTCACCGTTGGTGAACTTCATCCCCCCTGAAAACGGGCGCGTTACCCAATCCGTTGGAAATGAACTGCGGGTAGGCAGATTGGCCATCTCGATGTACACGGCTTCTTGTCCACGCCCCAACGAACGTAACGGATTTATATCGGCGATATCTGACAAGACCCCTACTGGTTCATCGGCGCATTCTTCAATCAATAGATGCTCGAATGCAACCTGCGCCAGCTGCTCTAAATGATTGTTTATCGCTGTGTTGTTCTCAATCTTATCGTCCAGCGAACCAAGGACACGGGCTATGGCTTTCTGTTCCTCGATGTCGGTCGGCACGGAAACGGTTATGCCCTTCATGACCGAGCCGGAAACCTCTTTGAAAGTCGTGCCGCTCCCCAAATTCTCTATCCTGCCACGGTTGTGGACAAGAAGGTAATAAAGAAATAGGTAGTCCGTGTCAGCGTTCGGCACAATGCTCTTGAAGCCCTGATTAGTACAGACCTCATTCTCCGCAATCGCCACATAGCCAATTGGGGCGCGGGAAGTAAATAGGATACTGTGCGGTGGCATAAGCCGTGCAGAGCAACTGTTAAAGCCGTCACTCGTGATATTACGCTCCCCACGACGAATAAACCGACCCTGAAATGTCGACAAGTCCTTGGGCGTTATCCAAGCAATATCGCCGCCGTAGTAGCTTTCATTTTTTGTAGACGGCGTGGCTCCTCCGACTATCTCGCCGAGGTCTGCCAACACGCAATCTTTCCAGTTTCTCATATCGCCGTTTCCTCCTTATCCGATGAATTTCCTATGCGAGTTCTTCACATTTGTCTGATTGACCATCGCGTAGGTCATGGTCGTATCGATCTTCACATGACCAAGCAAGCGCTGTACCTGCTCAATGGGCATTCCTTTGTCGATGGCTCGCGTGGCAAGTGTCCGGCGGAACTTGTGCGGGTGTACCTTCTGTATATCCGCCCGTTTGCCGACTTCCCGAAGCCTTGTCTCCACGCCGCCTATCAGTAACCGGTCGTGTGGCAAGGACAACGATACAAAGAGCGCGGGGTTGTTATCGGTGCGGCAATCGAGGTAATTGCGCAGGTGGATTTTCGTTCGGGCGTCAAAGTAGACCAACCGCTCTGTGTTACCTTTGCCGAACACCACGCATTCCCGCTCGTAGAAGTTGATGTCCTCGCGGTTCAAGCCGACCAGTTCGCCGACACGCATGCCCGTTGAAGCAAGCAGGTCAATCATCGCCAAATCGCGGACTTCCTCGCAAGCGTCGCGGAGCAGCTCCAATCCCTCGTCGGAGAACGTCTCCTTGATGGTCTTGTCCGCCTTTATCTTACGGATTCGACGTACGGGGCTTTTGAGGATGTAGTCCTCATCCTCCAGCCATCCGAAGAAGCTGCTGAAGATGCGCCGCATATTGTCAATCGTGACCTTGCTCAACCCGCGCCCTTTCTGGTAGTCGGCAAGGTAGACCCGTAGGTCGTCAGTGCTGATTTCCCGCACGGGCTTGTTCACACTATCGGTCATCTGCCGGATGGTCGAGTCGTAATACTTCAGAGACCTTTCCGAGCAGCCCTCCACTCTCTTTGCGGCTATAAACACTTCAAGCAGTCCACCATTCCCGCCACTTTCCTGTGGGTCAGGGATTTGCCGCTCCGCGATTTCCACATTGTCGAGATGGTACGTTAGTACCCGACGTAATTCCTCCTGTTGCGCCGGATTAAGGATCGACGCCATGCTTGTCTGTATTGCCGTAATCAGCTTGTCCTTCATGTATTCCTCCTGCCTTTCGGTTTAAATAAGCTCAATGGTGGCAGGAGGAGCGGTAAACAATCATTTAGCGCAGATGGCACAGGCTATTTGGTCTGAGCGATTCGGCGGATTGGAGCCGAATGGCGCATTGGGTGACATTATCGAGTTGTTCGACTTCAAGCGCATACCCCTTTCTGGTAATCAGCGGGACAAGATGGAGAAGATCTATCCCTACTACGGTGCTGCGACCTTGATGGACTATGTCGATGATTACTTGTTCGATGGCGTTTACCTTCTCCTTGGCGAGGACGGGACAGTAATTGATGATTTGGGCTTCCCGACGCTTCAGTATGTTTGGGGCAAGTTCTGGGTTAACAACCACGCCCACGTTCTACAAGGTCGAAACGGCTTCACAGTGGAGAGTCTTTATACTCTCTTAAAACAAACGAGCGTCACCTCGATTGTTACTGGAGCGGTTCAGCCCAAAATCAATCAAGCGAACCTCAAGGCACTCGCTGTGGTCGTTCCAAGCGAAGAAGAAATGCAGGAGTTCGATAACTTAATTGCCCCTCTCTTTGCCCAAATCCGAGAAAACAGCGATGAGAATCGTCGACTTGCTGAATTACGAGATGTTCTTCTCCCAAAGCTGATGTCCGGCGAGTTATCAGTCACCAACCTCGGCGACGCTAAATGATTGTTTATCTTAGTGTTTAACTCGATTCGATCATCCAGAGCAGAAAGGATATCTCCAATTTGATGCTGTACTTCTATATTTGGAAAAAAGACTGGCACATCAGAAAGCAAACGAGTATTGATAGATGGCATTGTTGCCCCAACAGCAATATTCCTAATGTATATTTTTGTTGATTCTAAGCAGAAAAAGTAGTACAAATATTTATGGTACAGTTCTGATTCGTTGTGGATCCTGACACGGAGACAACGGCCAGAGAACATCCATCCATCCTCTTCTTTGCTTACCCATGAGCATCTATCGACTGACCCGACACGACTGAAAACCAGATCTCCGTATTGCAGGGTGTATTTTGCTAGCCTACTTCTATCGGCTTCTGAAACGCAAGGCAGGCCCTGACGGCTCATACGTCTTTGCCCAAGGTGTTCAACTGTCACAATCGGCGTGCCATTCTGGACATAGTCCTTATTGTGTAATTGGCTTCCAAATGGTCCGGTCTGAACCGTCGCAATGTCCCCGATCGTAGCATTTCTAAATGTCATACCCAATCGCCCCCAGCCTTTTGCGGATTTCGTCCTCTAGTTCGTGGGAACGCCTGAACATCTCCGAGAGTTCACCCGTCAGCCGTGTCATCTTCTCCTCGAACGGCTCGCCGTCATCCTCCTGTTCTTCAATGCCGACGTAACGCCCCGGCGTGAGGATATAGTCCTGCTTGGCGATTTCTTCTGTGGTCACGGCGGCACAGAAGCCTTTTACATTCTCAAGTGCCCCGTCATCGAAGGCTTGAAAGGTGGCGGCAATCTTGGCGATGTCCTCGGCGGTCATTTCGCGCAGGCGGCGGTTGACCATCGTCCCCATTTTGCGGGCGTCGATGAACAGCGTTTTATCCTTTTGCTTCTTGCTGCGGCTGATAAACCAGAGCGACACAGGGATCTGCGTGGTGTAGAACAATTGCGTCGGCATGGCAATGATGCCTTCCACGAGGTCGTCCTCGATGATCCTTTTGCGGATTTCGCCCTCGCCGCCGCTCTGGGAAGATAGGGAACCGTTGGCAAGCACCATGCCGATTTTACCGTTCGGGGCAAGGTGATAGATCATGTGCTGAAGCCATGCAAAGTTGGCGTTTCCCGTAGGTGGCAGCCCGTACTTCCAGCGCGGATCGTCATTCAACGAGCCGTCATTCCAATCCGAAAGGTTGAATGGCGGATTGGCAAGGATATAGTCTGCCTTTAATGTGGGATGCAGATCGTTATGAAAGGTGTCTGCGTTATAAGCGCCGAGGTCGGCCTCAATCCCGCGAATAGCGAGATTCATTAAAGCCATCTTGCGTGTGGTCGGGTTGGCATCCTGTCCGTAGACAGAGAGATTCCCAATGTTGCCCGCATGGTTTTTCACAAAATCTGTTGACTGCACAAACATACCGCCCGAGCCGCAGCATGGATCATATACGCGCCCCTCGAACGGCTGCAAAACTTCAACAAGCGTTCGTACTACGCAGGAGGGCGTGTAGAATTCTCCCGCCCGCTTGCCTTCCTGCTCGGCAAACTTGGCGAGACAATATTCGTAGGTGCGCCCGAGAATGTCCTTGTCCGTACCATGTTCGATCATCTGTATGTTGGTGAAGAGGTCGACCACGTTCCCAAGCCGGCGCTTATCAAGTTCTGTTCGCGCATATGTTTTAGGCAAAATGTCTTTGAGACGTTTATTCTCTTTTTCGATTGCGCGCATTGCGTCGTCAATAACAGTGCCGATTGCCTCGGTGTGTGCGGCTGCGGCAATGACACTCCAGCGCGCGGAGGACGGTACAAAGAACACGTTTTTTTCCGTATACGCGTCTTTGTCCTCGACATCGTCATCGTCTGCTTTTAGCTCGGCATACCGTTCATCAAATTTGTCTGAGATGTATTTTAGGAAGATAAGCCCCAGCACGACATGCTTGTACTCCGCCGCGTCCATATTGCCGCGCAAGATATCGGCCGCCGCCCAGATTTGCTGTTCGAAGCCAATGGACGCAGTATTATTCATACTTGCCATATCTGTTCTCCTTGCATCTTACATCTATTCATCTGCTTACGTTTTAGGCTCATCGTCCACAAATTCCATGATATCTGAAATTTCGCAGTTAAGTACCCTGCAGATTTTCCCCAACACCTCCGTTGAGACATCTGCATTTTTCCCAAGTTTTGCGAGTGAATTTGTAGTTAAATCGGCTGCAAGCCGCAAATCTTTTTTGATCATGTCTCGATCTATAAGTATTTTCCACAGTTTTTTATAGCTGACAGCCATAAGAATTTCCTCCCGTAAAATGAGGCTGAGAATATATGTTATATTTTAACATACACAAGTTCGACAGTCAATTGTAAGTTGAAAAAATCAATTCAAGATGGGGATGGAGTCGATGTGTGTCGATCGGCTCGAACGGTCAACCATCCTTGTTATTCTTTGCTGCACATGACGAGCAAATTTTGCACAAGATCCATACCTACAAAGACCCCCGAGA
Organism: Anaerozeibacter quisquiliarum; assembly: GCF_051162045.1. Lineage (NCBI taxonomy): Bacteria > Bacillati > Bacillota > Clostridia > Eubacteriales > Anaerozeibacteraceae > Anaerozeibacter > Anaerozeibacter quisquiliarum. Next base: position 15,905 of record NZ_JBISDI010000042.1, on the reverse strand, counting down.
AGAGCTGCGGGAGTATGAGGGATAGTGGTCAAGATCGTTTATGCCTATCCAAATCGGTGTTTCTCCTCGGATTCCGGATCTTAAACCCTCGCATACCTTTGTATAAGAATGGTAATTTCTTCGAACGCCCGGTAAAATCGCTCCAGAAGATAGGAGAAGGCTTGAATCAGAACGCACGTTCGTATATAATTTTTACTGCCAACATCGCGATGAAGGTGTTTGCAGGCGGGCTTGCCCGGTTCGCACCGGGCCGAGTAAGCATAGGCATCTGATTTTACCGTCAACATTTTTCGACAGGCTGCGGGAGGACAGGCTGTAATGGAACGGAATCGCATTAACAAGAAGATTTTGCATATGGACCTTGGAGAGGCCAGTCAGTCGAACGAACTTCATCACCGAGATATGACGGGGGAAGCGCTCCCCGCGCTCGCGGATCGCCAGAAAACCGTCTTGGTCCCCGTCATCCAAACCATGAAGGACTATATCCTGCTGCACAACCGGCAGGGTATTGCGGCGGAGTTGTGCCGCCAAATTGTCGAAGGCGAAGTCGCGACAGGCTATGACATAGATGACATTCGGGTGATTCCCCTGCCCAAGACCTGCCGCTTCCGGCACATGACGTTCTGGCGGGCGTCCGCTTCGTCCATCATCGCGGACATCGACGCGGGGATCGACCTCCTCCTGCAGGACGGCGTGATCGACGACACGGTGAAGGCCGATTTCCTTGTGGCGCTGCACATCGACATGGATGAGGGCGCGATCCTGGATTGCGAGGTGTTCGGCGAATCGGATACCAAGCCGGATCGGGATCTGTGGCTTTTGAGCGACTATCTGGTACCCATCCTCCGGAAGGATGAAATCGAAGCGGGCGCAGAGGCGCTGCTGGAAAAATACTACCCCGAGGCGCTGTACGATCTGAAAGAGCACGACGGGTTTGAAATGGCCGAGCGCATGAACCTTCAGGTCATGCGGCTGCCGCTGTACAGGCGGTCCAGGACCAAAAGCATCCTGTTCTTCTGCGAAGGGGAAATCGCGGTCTGCACAAGTCCGGGAGACCCCTCCGGCGAAGCATTTGAGATGGTCCGCGTCCCAGGCAGCACCATCGTCATCAACACTTCGGTGATTCCCAAGGATTCCTGCCATCTGAACATCTACCACGAGTGTATCCATTTCGACTGGCACTACCTGTTCTACCGGCTGCAGGACATGCACAACAACGACGCGAAAGGGTTCAAGACGCAGCGCGTGGCCAAGACGGCGAAGCGCCGCGGCGAGAATCCGCTCCTCTGGATGGAATGGCAGGCCCGGCGCGGGAGCTTCGCGCTCATGATGCCGACATCCGCCATGCGCCCGGAGATCAAAGCCGCGCTGGAGGAAACGGAGCATCTGAACTGGCACCTCGGGCGCAGACTGGACTGTGTTGCCAGAAAGATTGCCCACGAGAACGATCACCGAAAATATCTCGTCCGGGCGCGTCTGATCCAACTGGGCCACGTGATGGCAAAGGGCGCCCTCAATTACGTGGACGACCGGTACATCGAGCCGTTCGCGTTCTCTGTGGAGAAGGGCGCCGGGGACTACACCTTCGTCATCGACAAAAAGACCGCGTTTGCGGAATATACGAGAAATCCCGTGTTCCAGGCGTATCTGGACAGCGGCGCTTTTCTTTACGCGGACGGGCATCTGTGCCTGAACGACCCGAAATATGTCGTCTGCACCTCGTCCGGCGTGCGGCTCACCAAGTGGGCCAATGCCCACGTGGACGAGTGCTGTCTGCGCTTTCTCAGCGTGTACGAGCAGTGCGGCGTCTCGGAATATCGCTTCGGCACGCTCAACAGCGATGAGGAGTACAACCGCCATTACCTCATGCTGGGCGAGAACGACCGAGATCAGACAAAGCGCGAGCGCTTCATGGAGATGAACGACATCGTAAGCAGCCTGCCGCGCACGTTCCACGGGGCGCTGACCGCGCTGATGAAGATGAGGCGCGTGACCGTCGAACAGCTGGCCGAAGCCGCGGCTATGTCCGAAAAGACTATCAAGCGCTTAAGGAGCGCGGAGCGCAGGGACTACACGATGGATCAGGTCGTCGCGTTATGCGTCGGGTTGCATCTGCCGCCCTGGCTGTCGTGCGAACTGACGGCGCGGGCCGGACTGGTGCTGCGGGATATTCCGGAGCACCGGGCATACCGGTATATTCTGGACTGCCTGTTCATGGACCGCATGGAAGACGTGCAGCGATTTCTGAAGGAAAACAAGCTGGAGCCGCTGAAACAGAACGCCAGCGCATAATATCCATCCAATCTCATGCTGCCGGGCACACGCCCGGTATTTTTTTGCAATTTTTCTTTTTCGGAAGGGGTCAGCAGCTGACCCCTTTTGGGCCTATTTTAGGCCTTTTTTCATGCCCAAAACGGCGAGAATGCCCGGAATATAAGGATTTTGGAGGGGGTCAGCCGCTGACCTGTTGACACTGACCAAAATCCGCTATCATGCACATGGCGCAGATCAAAAGCGCCGGCGGACATAAAGCGGAGGCTCTTGGAATCCATGGCTGGCAACAGCCTCCGCGCGTTTCGCCGGGAGACGTCCCCTTTGCCACCCGTGCCTGAACGGATTGCCGTACCGGACGGCGGATGTTGAGAATCCGGCAGGCACATTCCCTCACGCAGCTACTCAGCATGGCTGCTGCAAGTCGCGAACGGAGAAGATTCGTATGGCTCGCAGCTGTATTTGCTATACCCTTGTTCCCATACGCACTTCTCCGATTTGCAGGAGCAAAAGGAGAAGCTGCAAAATGAACGCAAAACCGTGCCACACCAAGCCCCGCTACCTTCCGGGCGATCCTTCCCGGACGCCCCTGTCCAACGATGCGTTTACAAGCATCATGCGCCCCATTTGGCGGCAGCGCAAACAGCTCCAGCGCGCCGGCGAATGCAACGCGCCGAAACGCCATGCATGCATGTGCGACTGCTGCGGCTGTCGCTACAGGCGATGCGGCAGCACCATTGCGGTGGACGCCCTGGAAAGTTTCGGCGAAGAGATCGCGGATCCCTTCTGCGTGGAAGAAGAAGTCGCCGACCGCATGTTCCGGGAGCAAATCTACCGCTGCCTCCCCCGAATGGACACCATCGACCGCATCATCATCCGCTGTATGATCCTCCATGACGGGGGGATGACGGAACGCCAGGTGGCCGCGCTGATCAGCAAGGCGATCGGGCGATCGTACAGCCATCAGTCGGTGCACAAGCGCATCCCGGAAGCCGCAAAGCGACTGGCAAGGTTGATGAACTATCCCTGCTGACAAGGAAAAGCGCCGGGGCTCGTTGCACACCAGCCCCGGCCCCCTTTCTGATCGGATTCCCTCTCATCGCCATACGACCGCACGGTCAAGATACCTGCCGTCGCATAAAGCCGCGCCACCTCCAAGCGCGGATAAGCGCAACCCAGGCACAACCCGGCGATCGCGCTTGACAGCATAGCATAAAAAAAGTAGAATACGATTAGAATGGTGCTATGGAGGTGGCGATATGCAGATCAAACCGTCCGCCGCGATCCGGCAAGGATATAACGAGGTATCTGCTCTGTGCAAGCGCACAAAAGAACCGGTCTACCTCACCAAGAACGGCGAGGGCGACCTTGTCGTGATGGATATCGAGGCGTTCAGGCAGCGCGAAAAAATGCTGGAGCTGCGCGAAAAACTGGTACGGGTAGAAGAAGAGCGCCTGGTGGGGCAGATGGGGGGTTCTCCCGACGATCTGGAAGCCTATTTGGACAACGTTCTGGAGGGCGTAAAGCGCAATGGCGCAGTATAAAGTCATTGTATCGCCTGAAGCGCAGCGCCTGATGGGAAACTGCATTCTGTTTCTTGCGGAAAAGGATATGGCGGCCGCGATTGCGCTGAAGGAGCGGCTCGTCGAGGAAATACGCAAGCTGGATCATCTGCCGAAGCGGTATCCGTTTTTCAACGAACGCTACGTCCCCGCGGATAAATACCACAAAATGTTTGTGGAGAAATACTACCTGATCCTCTATCAAATCAAGGACGACACGGTTTATGTGGATTATGTGGTGGACTGCCGGCAGGACTACAAGTGGCTGCTTTACTGATCGCGGCCGGTTTTGCCGTCAATGAGGTGCTGATTAAAAGGCCGGGGCTTGTTTCACGCCAGTCCCGGCTCTTTTTGTAGATTCAGTCTTTTTTGTAGTAAGGCGTCTCGTATCCGTCCGCCCGCAGGATCAGCCCAGGTGCCCATGGCGGCGTCCTGCCCATCTGCGCGCAGATTGCATCCGGTGATACGGCCGGGTCGCATTCGAGGATCAGCTCGTCATGGACATGGGCCACGATCCGGCAGTGTCGAAGGGCCTGCATGGCATAGCACAGAATGTCCCGGCTGATCGCCTGCACGATGTTCTCGCAGAACTTTGGGCCGTAGGACTCGATCCTTTCCCATTTCTTCGTGCCGCCGATGCCCATATACGTAACCGCGTTCCCGCCGAACCGGTTCGTGCCGATCCGGGGTTTCACATAGCTGAGATGCCGCCCGGAGGGCAGCGTGAGAAAGAGCATGCCGTCGGTACACTCAAAGGATATCCCGTGGGTGCCGGTCGCGCTTTTGTCCTCCACGGCTTCCATGACCGCCGCGTCCACGTCCCACCAGAGCTTCACGATGTTGGGATTCGATGATCGCCACATGGACACCAGCGGCTGAAGCTCTTCCTCCGGGATGCCCATCTCCAAGGCGCCCATAGCTTTCAAAGCGCCCACGGAACCGCCGTACCCAAGCGCCAATTCCGCAATCTTTCCCTTCTGGCGCAGGTGGCCGTTGACCCCGTGCTTTACCACCGGCACGTGGAACATCGCGGACGCCGAGGCGCAGTATATGTCGCCGCCGGCTTCAAAGACCTTCTGACGCCACTGTTCGCCGGCGAGCCAGGCGATCACGCGGGCTTCAATGGCGCTGAAGTCGCTGACGATGAACTTGCAGCCCTCCCTGGGAACAAAGGCCGTGCGGATCAACTGCGAAAGCGTGTCCGGGACATCGCCAAACAACAGCTTCACCGCGTCATAATCGCCGGCTTGCACCAGCCGTCGCGCGGCGTCCAGATCGGGCAGATGGTTCTGGGGCAGATTTTGCAATTGGATCAGGCGGCCGCTGAACCGCCCGGTTCGGTTCGCGCCGTAAAACAGGAACATGCCGCGCGCCCGACCGTCGGCGCAAACGGCGTTCCTCATGGCGATGTACTTTTTTACGCTGCTCTTGGCCAACTGTTGACGGAGCAGAAGCACCTCCCGCATCTCCGGCGGGCAGTCCTTCAGTAGGGCGGCGACCTGCTTTTTGCCCAGCGTTTCCGTCTCCAGCCCGTTGTCCGAAAGCCACTTCTTCATCTGGGCTACGCTGCCCGGGTTTTCCAGAGCGGTCCGCTCTCGCATGGCGACAGTCAGTTCCTTGCGGGATTGGTCGTCCATTTGGATGGCGCTCTCCACCAGGGTCATGTCCAGCGCGATGCCCCGATCGTTGATTTCCTGATCGTGATGGTACTGCGCCCACACCTCCTCCGGGACGGGATGATTTTTAAGCCGCCGCTGAATGGCCGCCTCGGTTTCGACATCGCGGCGGTTGTACGCCTTGAAAATTTCCCACTTGTCGGGCGCGTGACCGGGCAGGTTGCGCGTGCGCATGCCGTTTGCCTTCGTCGGCGGACAGGGCTGACAGAAGTATTTAACGAGATCCTTGCCTCCGGCCATCTTCTGCTTGTCCAACCCCAGCGCCGCGCCGACGCCCGCCAGCGACAGCGGAAGGCCAAGGTACGCCGCCCACACCATGGTGCAGCGCCACCCGGCGGGATTCAGGAACCGCGCGCACTCCGTGGACAGCGGATGGGCATCGGCGTACGGATCCAGCGGCACACCCAGATCCGAAAGATGTCGGGACAGGCATACCCGCTCAAAGTTTGCGTTGAAGGCCCATTTTGTCACGCCGTCGTCCGTCAGGGCATCCAGCACATCCCGCGGAATCGCTTCGCCCGCGGTCAGATCGACGACCCGTACCGCCCCGCCGTCCACGGAATACCCGAACAGCAGAATCTCAAAGTCCGGCGCTTCCGCGTATTTGTACACACCGCACTTCGCCAGATCCGCGCCACTGTACGTTTCGAGATCGACATGAAGGGTTTTCATCATTGCACCTCAATCGTGAATTGGGCGGCAGACGATTCCGCCGCCCGTTTCCCCGGATCAGTTCAGGAAATCCTCGCCGCCGTCGTCCACGGCGTCGAAGTCGCTGCTGGCGCTCGAATGCCCGCCGAGGGGTTCGCCGTCGCGGATCTTCTGGACGTTTCCCAGGCCGCAGGCCACGCCCTTGTTGCCGTTGACCGAGAAAGCATACAACGAGATGGAAACCCGGGCGTACACGCCGCTGTAGATTTCGCTCCGGTCGAGAATGGGGCGCACCTGCCGGTCCACCACCTGGGGCGCGGTCTTGCTGTTGGCATTGATGAACCAGCAACCCTTGTAGGCATCGTCCTCGCGCTCGACGTTGCCGTCGCGCAGCGGCAGTTTCAGCGAGGCTCTGTTCGGGATTTTCCCGCCGAACTTGCCGGCGCCCTCCTGAATCGCGCAGTCGATGGCGCGGTTGATGGCGTCCACGGTTTCGGTGTCACTCTTGGGAATGATCAGCGAGCAGCTGTAACGGGCGTCGCCGCCGTTGAGCGGGGCCTTCGGCTCCCAGATATTTGCGTAGGACAGCCGGACGACGCCGGTTACGACTTTGGTATGATTCTGTTTCGCCATAGGATTCAATCCTCCCGATATTCATTGAAGTCGGTATTCGGGGTGTTCATGGCCGGGCGCTTGTCCGCCTCGGGCACCAGGGTCGGCTTCCCCGCGGGCTTATGGACGCAGCCGCCGAGGACTTCGGCAAAGGTCTGCTTTCCCATGAGCTTTTCCATCTCGGTGATGGGCAGGAGCGTCTTGCGGAAGATGTCCCTGTACCCGGCTGCGCCCGCGGCCGCGATCACGGCATCCTCATCGGTGTACTTGCGGACGCTACGGCCCTCCACCAGTTTCCAGCCGGGCCACCGCTTGCCGTGGTGCAGGGCGCCATCCAGCGCGTAGGCCTTGAGCTCGTCCGCCCATTGGATCAGGCCGTCCAGCCTGCCCAGGAGATTGCCGATTTCCGCGTCCGACAAGAGCGGCGGAACGGCAAACTCGTACTTGGCCAGTTCCAGATTGGTTTCCGCCCTGGCGCGGCAGCGGACCGCCGCCCTGCAGAAAAGGCACCACCCGCCGGGCATGTATTCGCCCTTGCCTTCGCAGGCCAGCGCGGCCAGGGGCTTCAGCGTGTCTTCCGCCCAGTCCGTGAGCTCTTTTGCGGTGATCGTCCAGGCGGAGATGTTCTCCCTGCGGGGCTGATAGATCGTCATCCGGATCGTCAGGAGGTCGTAGATGCCGCCAAATGCCGTCAGGGCGCCAAGCGCGTACAGCATCATCTGGGGATTGCGTTCGGCCTCCACCAGAACGCCCTGGCCGTATTTCAGGTCCAGGATGTGCAGGGTATCATCCGCGACGATCAGCGCGTCCCCGGTGCCAAATCCTTCGGGCACCCAGCGGGAGAAGTCCAGTTTCTGCTCGATCAAAAGGAGAGCGTCCGGGCATTTCTCCCGCGCCTGGGCCAGCGCCTCCAGCACGAACTGGACATAGCCGTCCGTATAGGCGTCCATCTCGTCGCTGTCGAAGGCGGAAACGGGCTTTTTCGTCCGGAGCTTCAGCGCCCGGCGCAGTTTGTGCTCCGCCAGGGCGTGCGCGGCGCTACCCTCCGCGGCGGCCTCCGTTTCCCGGTCCGCAAACGCCTGTTCCAGCCGGGCGCTGGGGGTGCAGTTCAGCCAGCGGTGCGCCGAGGAGGCCGACAGGACGGCGTGTTTCAGGGGCGGCATCACAGCACCTCCGCCCGCTTCAGCAGCGCTTCGTACTTTGAAGGGTCCACGGTGCTCAACCTGTCCGCGCCGCACCCGCGGATCAGCGCCTGCACCTCCGCCCGATGACCGGCGAGCGACTTTTCAGCCAGCACGGCGCGCACCCGCTCCAGCGTCACGGAGGGCGTTTCCTCTTTTGCGGGTTCCTGAACGGACGATTCTTCCGCCGCGGGTTCCCCACCGAACAGGCCGCGGAGGGACTCGCTGACGCCGATCAGCGCCTCGCCGCACCGGCGGAGCTCCGCGACGGCTTCAGACAGTTCGGACATTTTGCTCATGCTGCGTTTCTCCTTCCGTTGGCCTGATTGCGATGATCCGGTCTGCCGCGCGGCGGGTGCCGCTGGCCTTCGATAGGGGGGCAGAACCGGGGCTGTGACAGCGTTCCTGCATGGGTGTTTCCCTCACTTTCCGAAGGGGGTATCTTGCGTCCCTTCGCAACCCACAGGACAAAAACAGGGCTTCCGGCAACCGGAAACCCTCAAAAATTGCAGAAAAAAATTTTCATAATAAAGAAGGACCGGTTGCCAGACCGGCCCTTTTTGTCCTGTAGATATCGGAAGCCCGATTTTTGAGAGGAGGCGCATTGCGTGAAACGCACTGCCTGGAGCCCATGAGAAAGATCAGTTTTTACAACCCTTCCGGCTGTCCGGATCCCACGGCGTATGAAGCGCTGACGCGCGTGGAGGAGGAACTTCGCAGGTCAGCCTTCCGGCCGATCGTGTACATTTGCAGTCCGTTTTCCGGAGACACGGAAAGGAATCTTGCAGACGCCCGCAGGTACAGCCGGTTCGCCGTCGATCGGGGCTGCCTTCCGGTCACCCCGCACCTGTTTTTCCCACAGTTCATGGACGACCGCATACAGGCGGAGCGGGACCTGCCCATGCGGATGGCCATCATCCTTCTGACCAAATGCGCGGAGCTTTGGGCTTTCGGCGACCGCGTTTCAAAGGGAATGTCCGTCGAGATCGCGCGCGCCAGGCGCAAAGGTCAGCCGGTCCGGTTCTTTACCGAGGATTGCGAGGAGGTTTTGGATCATGTTCTACACCGAGTGTGACGGGAATTCCTATCCCGCCCAAAAGCGCGTCCGCCGCGTCGACGGGCGCAATGTGACCACCTGGACGCGCGAGATCACCAGCGCCAACATCCTTGAGGCGGAAGCCGGCACCAACGGGTATCAGGGCGGCGACTCCGGCCACGGTTCCCGCACCTTTCTGCGCGTCAAGAATCTGGCCTGCACGGATCTGCGCTGCCGCGTGAAGGCGGGCGGCTTCCCGGGCGGCGCCGATGAAGTGGAGATCGTACTCGGCGGCGATACCGAGCTTGAGACCATCAAGGAGGCGCTCCGCTGGATGCTGTCGGTTCTGGAGATACAGTCCGAAACGGAGGGTTGATGCCATGCCCGCCTTCAATCTTTACCGCGCCGACTGCGTCGGCAACGAGTGGAACTGCAGCTATCCGCACAGGGTCAGCGTCGGGGATGAGGCGTCGCTCCGGCAGGCTGTGAGATATGACTATGTCGCCGTAGCGTACCGGAACGGATACCGGTCAAAGGACAACTTCCTGCGCACCAACTGCCTGGCGCTGGAGTGCGACAACGACCACAGCGACGACCCCAAGGACTGGGTCACGCCGGATGCCGTCATCGCGCGGTTCCCGGAGGTCACCGCCGGGTTCCATTTCAGCCGCAACCACATGAAGCCCAAGCGCGGAAAGGCGCCCCGGCCGAAATTCCACTGTTTCTTTCTGATTGATGATATGACCGACCCGGCGGAATACAGCGGCCTGAAAAAGAGGGCACGTGTCTGCTTTCCGTATTTTGACCCGAAGGCGCTGGACGCGGCGCGGTTCTTCTTCGGCACCGCCGACGCGCAAGTGCGCTTTCACGCGGGCACGGTCACGCTGAATGCGTATCTGGATCAGCACTGTCCGGAGGAGGATGCCTTTCTGGGCCTGCCGCTGCCTGCCCCGGACGGCGTCATCCCGGAGGGAAGCCGCAACGCCACCCTGTCCCACTACGCAGGGCGGGTGCTCAAGCGCCTGGGTGATACGGAGGAAGCGCATCGGCTGTTTCGGAAGAAGGCGGAAGCCTGCGTTCCTCCGCTGGACGAAAGGGAACTAAGCACCATCTGGCACAGCGCGGTCGGGTTTTACAGGAAGATTTCAGCCGGCAGGGATTACGTGCCGCCGAATGAGTACGCCGCGCTTCACGGCGATTTCCTGTACAAACCCAGCGATCAGTCGGATGTGGCGGAGGCCCGGGTGTTGGCCGAGGTGTTTTCCGGGCAGCTGCGCTTTTCCCCGGCGACGGACTTCATCGTGTACAACGGCGACATCTGGGAGGAGTCAAAGCCCCGCGCCCACGCCGTCATGCACGATCTGTCCGATATGCAGCTGGAAGAAGCGACCGTCGCGGCCACGGCCGCTTACAAGGCTCTGGAGCAGAATGGCGCGGCGGAGCTTCTGAACAAGTCAAGCAAGAAAAAGGCCCAGAGCAGCATGGACGAGGCGCAATGGGAGTCGTATACGGCCTATTTGACCGCGACGGCCTATCAGGCGACGGCCATGAATTACCGCCAGTCCAAGAACATCAAGGCGGTGCTGGCGGAAGTCCAGCCCATGGTGCTCATCCGCCCGCAGGATCTGGACGCCGACCCGTTCCTTCTGAACGCCCCGGAATGCGCGTACGACCTGCGGCGCGGCCTGAAGGGCGTGATGCCGCACAGCGCGGATCATTTTGTGACGAAAATGACCGCCGTGCAGCCCGGCGATCAGGGAAAAGACATCTGGGAAGCCGCGTTGAACACCTTCTTCCGCGGGGACCGGGAATTGATTGGCTATGTTCAGCTGGTTGCCGGGATGATCGCCGTGGGCAAGGTTTTCGTGGAAGCCCTCATCATCGCCTACGGAGACGGGCGCAACGGCAAGTCCACGTTCTGGAACGTGCTGGCGCATGTGCTGGGCAGCTACAGCGGGACCATCTCCGCGGATGCCCTGACGGTGGGCTGCAAGCGCAACGTGAAGCCCGAGTTGGCCGAGGCCAAGGGCAAGCGCATGCTGATCGCATCCGAATTGGAGGAAGGCCAGCGGCTCAACACCTCCATCGTCAAGCAGCTGTGTTCCACCGACGACATTACCGCCGAGAAAAAGTACAAGGACCCGTTTGCCTATGAGCCGACGCATACGACCGTGCTCTATACCAACCATCTGCCCAGGATCGGCGCCAAGGACGCGGGCATCTGGCGGCGCATGATTGTGATTCCCTTTGACGCGAAGATCGAGGGCAAAGGCGACATCAAGAATTACGCCGATCACCTGTTCAGGAATGCCGGCGGCGCAATCCTGTCGTGGATGATTGCGGGCGCGGAGGAGGTCATCCGGCGGGATTTCAAGATCGACCCGCCGGAATGCGTCAGGCGGGCGATCGACCGCTACCGGAAGGACAACGACTGGCTGGGGCATTTCCTGAGCGAGCGCTGTGAGATCGGCGACGGGCTTCAGGCGAAGTCCGGCGAGTTGTACACGGCGTACCGGAACTTCTGCGCGGATACCGGCGAGTACACCCGATCGACGACGGATTTCTACAACGCGCTGGAGAACGAGGGCTTCATCAGGACGAAGTCCCGGAGCGGGACATTCGTGCGCGGCCTGGGTCTGGGCAAAATCGCGGACGCAGAGGACGATTTTCTGAGATGACATATAAATAGGAAGTGTGACGGTCGTGATGGTCAATACCCATTCTGTTATTAGGCAGAAAAAATAGAAAAAATCAGCCTATAGAGAGAGGTTGGAAACGACCGTCACGACCGTCACACACCGGGCAATCTCACGGATGAAAGGGCGGCAAACGCATGACAGAAAAGCAAGTGGAGCAGGCGCTCAGAAGAGCGGTCCGGCAGCGCGGCGGCCTCGCGCTGAAGTTCGTAAGCCCGGGTCTGTCCGGCGTCCCAGACCGGATTGTCCTGATGCCGGGCCGCCGCTGCGCCTTTGTGGAACTGAAAGCGCCCGGCAGGCAGATGCGCCCGCTGCAGCTGCGGCGGAAGCGCCAACTGGAAGCGCAGGGCTTTCGGGTGTACGTGATCGACCATCCTGACCAGATCGGAGGTGTGCTGGATGAACTATGTGCCCCATGATTACCAGCGGTATGCCACGGACTTTATCCTGACGCATCCCGTGGCCGCCGTGCTCCTCGACATGGGGCTTGGCAAGAGCGTGATCACGCTTTCCGCCGTCTGGGAACTGTGCCTGAACCGCTTTGAGATCGGCCGGGTGCTGGTCATCGCCCCCCTGCGCGTGGCACGTGACACGTGGCCGGAAGAACTCCGGAAATGGGATCACCTGAAGGGACTGACCTGCAGTGTGGCCGTGGGAACGGCGGAGGAGCGCAGGGCGGCCCTTCGCGAGCCCGCGTTCATCCACATCATCAACCGGGAGAACGTCCAGTGGCTGACCGAGGAAAGCGGCCTGCCGTTTGACTACGACATGGTCGTGATCGACGAGCTTTCGTCCTTCAAGTCCTATCAGGCGAAGCGCTTTCGCAGCCTGATGAAGGTGCGCCCGCTAATCAAGCGGATCGTGGGGCTGACCGGCACGCCATCCTCCAACGGCCTGATGGACCTTTGGGCGGAGTTCCGCGTGCTGGATATGGGCAAACGCCTGGGCAGGTTCATCACTCATTACCGGGACGCGTTCTTCCTGCCGGACAAGCGCAGCGCCCAGCAGGTGTTTTCCTACAAGCCCAAGCCCGGCGCGGAGCAGGAGATTTACCGGCGCGTCGGCGACATCTCCATCAGCATGAAGACCGCCGACTACCTGAAGATGCCGGCGTGCGTCATGAACGAGGTGCGCGTTTCCATGTCAGACGCGGAGACCGAGCTGTACGCGGCGATGAAGGACGATCTGGTCGTTACCCTCAAAGGCGAGGAGATCGATGCCGTCAACGCCGCCGCCCTCTCGGGGAAACTTTGCCAAATGGCGAACGGCGCGCTGTACGGCGAGGACGGGCACGCGCTGCCCATTCACAACCGGAAGCTGGACGCGCTGGAGGACCTGATCGAGGCCGTGAACGGAAAGCCCGTGCTGGTGGCGTACTGGTTCCGGCACGACCTGACGCGGATATCCGATCGGCTGCGCGCGCGGCGCGTCCCGTTTTCCAGGCTGGATACGCCGGAAACCATCGCCCGCTGGAACGCCGGGGAAATCCCCGTGGCGCTCATTCATCCCGCCTCCGCCGGGCACGGGCTGAACCTGCAGGCGGGCGGCTCGACGCTCATCTGGTTCGGGCTGACGTGGAGCCTGGAGCTCTACCAGCAGACCAACGCCCGGCTCTGGCGGCAGGGGCAGAAGAACACTGTAGTCATTCAGCACATCATGACCCGGGACACCATTGACGAGCAGATTATGGCGGCGCTCCGCCGGAAAGACCAGACCCAGGCCGCGCTGATCGAGGCGGTCAAAGCCAATCTTCACAAAGGAGGAACGACATGAACATCGTTTGGCAGTATCTGGACAAGCGGTCCGCGGCGATCAGTGCGCTGAAGGACTATGGGAGCATGACCTACATCCTGGAGCATACCGGCGAGGACATCGCCCTCGTGCAGGATCGGATGACCGCGCCGCGCGCGTCCGTGCTGACCGGCATGCCGTCCGCGCACAACCCCACGGCGGGAGAGGCCCGGCTGGCCGCCGGCATTGACGAGATCGACGTGCTCCGGGAGCGGTACCGTCAGGCGCTGGAATACATGGAGTGGTTCCGCCCGGCGTGGGAGACGCTGTCGGAGGACGAGCGGTATGTTCTGACGGAGTTCTACCTGAACGACGATCAGGCGCAGACGGACGCGCTGCTGAACATCTGCGAGCGGTATGCCATCGAGCGCTCCTCCGCGTACAATCGGAAGAACCGCGCGCTCCAGCATCTGGCGCTGCTGCTGTTCGGCAAATGAGTAAAATCGCGGACGCAATCCACCGCTGACCGTGATATACTGGTACCATCGAAACAGGCACCGGAAGGCCTTCGCGGGAGGAATCCCGTGAGGGTCTTTTGTTTGACCGGAGCCCCTGCACAGCCTGCGCAAATGAGTAAAACCGCGGACGCAATTTGCGGCTGACCGTGATATACTGGTAGCATCGAAACAGATCCCCAAGGCCTTCGCAGGCACTATCCCGCGGGGGTCTTTCGTTTACCCGGGAGGAAGATCAATGCCCACAAAGCCTAAGCGCCCCTGCGCCTACCCCGGCTGCCCGGAGCTGACCGACAGTCGATACTGCGCGGCGCACAAGAAGCTCACCGACCAGCAGTACGACCGCTACGGCCGCGACCCGGCGGGCAAGAAGCGCTACGGCCGCGCGTGGCGGAAGGTGCGCGAGCGATTTCTTCAGGCGCATCCTTTGTGCGAGATGTGCCTGAAACAGGGCCGCGCGACCCCGGCCACGGAAGTCCACCACATCCTGCCCCTCGGCCGCGGCGGCTCAAACCATGAGTCCAATCTCAGTTCTCTTTGCAAACGTTGCCATTCGTCCGTCTCCGCCCGGGAAGGCGACCGCTGGCGCACCCGGTAGGGCGGGTTAAATCTCTGTTACATTCGGCCGGGAGACCGGGCGCCAGCTCACGCGCACAAAAAAACCGGTTCAAAGGGGGGATTAACCCCATCGGGAAAGGAGGAATTCCGCATGGCCAGGGACGGCACCAACCGCGGCGGGCGGCGCGTGCGCGCGGGCGACAAGCCCCTGCCGCTCATCGACAAGATCGCCGCGGGCAAGGCGGCCAGGATCCTGGAGCCGGCGAACCTCCGCCCGGAGGAACTGTTGGAGCCCGCCGAACTCACCGGCGCCGCGGAGCTTGCCGGCGAGGACATGCCCGCGCCAGGCGAGTACTTGAGCGCCCGCCAGAAGGACGGCAGGCCTTTGGGCGCGGACGCGCTCTACACCGAAACCTGGAACTGGCTTCGCGCGCGGGGCTGCGAGAAGCTCATCAACCCCCGGTTGGTGGAGGCCTACGCCCAGGCGTTCGCCCGGTTCATTCAGTGCGAGGAAGCCATCAGCACTTACGGCCTTCTGGGCAAGCACCCCACCACCGGCGGGGCGATCACCAGCCCCTTTGTGCAGATGAGTCAGTCGTTCCAGAAGCAGGCGAACCTTCTCTGGTACGAGATCTTCGACGTCGTGAAGCAGAACTGCACCACGGCGTTTGTCGGCAATCCCCAGGACGACATGATGGAAGCCCTGCTCTCGGGGCGGAAGGGACGGTGACGCGCGTGCGAAGCACGGAGCGGTTTGAGAAGGTACCCATCGACAGACTCGTGCCCTACGCCCGGAACGCGCGCACGCACTCCAAAGAGCAGATTGCCCAGCTGCGCGCGTCCATCCGGGAGTTCGGTTTTTTAATACCTTGCCTGGTGGACGGGAAGTACAACATCATCGCCGGGCACGGGCGCGTGCTGGCCGCGCGGGAGGAGGGCATTGCGGAGGTCCCCTGTGTGTTCGCCGAACACCTGACCGACGCCCAGAAGCGCGCCTACATCCTCGCGGATAATCGCCTGGCGCTGAACGCCGGCTGGGACGAAGAAATGCTGTCAGTGGAATTGGCCGATCTGCAGGGCGCGGACTTCGACCTGTCGCTCCTGGGCTTTGACGACGCGGAGCTCAACAAGCTCCTGGGCGGCGCGGAGGAGGTTCAGGACGATGACTTCGACGTGGACGCCGCGCTCAAGCTGCCCACCTTTGTGCTTCCGGGGGACCTCTGGCATCTGGGAAACCACCGTCTGCTCTGCGGGGACAGCACCAAACCGGAGGATGTGGCGCGACTGATGGACGGAAAGCAGGCAAACATCTGCCTGACGGATGCGCCCTACAACGTCAACTTTGACGGCGGGAAAGGGAAAATCCTCAACGACAACATGCCCAAGGAGCAGTTCTACGCGTTCCTGCTCTCTGCA
>NZ_JBISDI010000041.1:0-34358 GCF_051162045.1 Anaerozeibacter quisquiliarum | reverse complement strand
TCTGGCTTTACCCCTACGAATAGTTTAGAGCCTACTTTTAAGCGCGCAAAATCAGGAAGATTCCCAGCGCATTCATCACGAAATTCATCACAAAATCGGGCCGCCCAAGCAATGGAACGGCCCGATCCGGCCGCTTCTCTCTCGCCTTGCGCAGCATTGCTTCTGTCATTCGCCACAAAGGAGCCGCAGGGGCCCGGCTGAGGCGGAGCCGAAACGCAAAAAACGGTTGAAATACCGGGCGGCGCGTGTTATACTGCATATGGTGAACGCGCATCTGCTCTCCTGACACCAAGTTTCCGATCGCTCGGATTCTGCATGAAAGGGGCGGCTTTTTCCATGTTGTTTGCTATGGAACGGCTGCACCCTCATCGGGGAGCGGCCGTTATTGTTTTGGAAGGGGTGTTTCTATGTCGACAAGGGTGGCGGTCATGGGGGTCATTGTGGAGCAGGCGGAGTCGGTCGAGCGGCTCAACGCGCTGCTGCACGAATACGGCGCGTACATCATCGGACGAATGGGGCTGCCGTATCGGGCGCGGGGCATCCACATCATCTCCCTCGCGCTCGACGCCCCGCAAAACGCGATTTCCGCGCTGGCCGGCAAGATCGGGAACATCGACGGGGTGAGCGTGAAGACCGCTTATTCCCATGTGGGCGGCGATGACTGACGCGCTCAAGCAGTGCGCCGACCGGCTGGAGCGGGGGCGCTCGCTGACGCTCGGCGAATACGGGCAATTGATCCGGCTGCGCACGGACGAGGCGGCGGCGTACCTCGCGCAGAGGGCCGACCGCGTGCGGCGCGCGGTCTACGGCAATGCCGTGTTCATCCGCGGGCTGATCGAGATCGGCAATGCCTGCCGCAACGACTGCTACTACTGCGGCATTCGCCGCTCCAACGCGCGCTGCGAGCGCTATCGCCTGACGAAGGAACAGATTCTCGAATGCTGCGCGCAGGGGTATCCGCTTGGATTTCGCACCTTCGTGCTGCAGGGCGGGGAGGGCGTCTATCCGGCGCGCGAGGTCGCGGGCATCGTCGAAGCGATCAAGGCGCGATACCCCGACTGCGCGGTCACGCTGTCGCTCGGCGAATACGCGCGCGCGGACTACGCGCTGATGCGCGGCGCCGGGGCCGACCGGTACCTGCTGCGGCACGAGACGGCGGATGTGGCGCACTACGAAAAGCTGCACCCGCCGGGGATGTCCTTTGGCGAGAGGATGCGCTGCCTTTATGACCTGCGCGAGCTCGGCTTCCAGGTGGGCTGCGGCTTCATGGTCGGCTCGCCCTACCAGACGCCGGAGACGCTCGCGAAGGACTTGAAGTTCATCGAGGCATTCGCGCCCGACATGTGCGGCATCGGCCCTTTTATCCCGCAGAAGGACACGCCGTTTCGGGGTATGCGGGCGGGGACGGCGGAGCTGACGACCTACCTCTTGTCCATCGTCCGCCTGATCGTGCCGTTTGTGCTGCTGCCCGCCACGACCGCGCTCGGCACGATCGCCGAAGGCGGGCGCGAAGCGGGCATCCGCGCGGGCGCGAACGTGGTCATGCCGAACCTCTCGCCGCCGTCCGAGCGCGGCAAGTACGCGCTCTACGATAATAAGCTATCGACCGGCGCGGAATCGGCGCAGGGCCTCGAGCATCTGAAGCAATCCATGGCGGCGATCGGCTACGAGATCGTCACCGCGCGGGGCGATGTCGCAAGGCAAATCTGAAGGGAAAGAGCATTCTGACCCAAAGAAAGGAAGCATGAGAACATGGCAGTCTACAACCCAAATTCCATGAAGGCGGAGGAGTTCATAAACGACGGCGAAATCCTCGAGACCATCCGCTATGCGCAGCAGAACAAGCGCAATATCCCGTTGATCGACAGCCTGCTTGAAAAGGCGCGCCCGAAGAAAACCGCAAGCGGCGTCCACTGCGCGGGGCTCACGCACCGCGAGGCGTCGGTGCTGCTGGCCTGCGACATCCCGGAGAAGGTCGCCGAGATGTACCGGCTGGCCGAGGAGATCAAGCTCGCGTTCTACGGCAACCGCATCGTGATGTTCGCCCCGCTGTACCTGTCGAATTACTGCGTCAACGGCTGCGTGTACTGCCCGTATCACGCGCAGAACAGGCACATCCCGCGCGTGAAGCTCACGCAGGAGGACGTGCGCCGCGAGGTGGTCGCGCTGCAGGACATGGGGCACAAGCGGCTGGCGATCGAGTCCGGTGAGGACCCGGTCAACAGCCCGATCGAATACATCCTCGAATGCATCGACACCATCTACTCCGTCAAGCACAAGAACGGCGCGATCCGCCGGGTGAACGTCAACATCGCCGCGACCACGGTGGAGAATTACCGGAGATTGCGCGACGCCGGCATCGGCACCTACATCCTGTTTCAGGAGACCTACCGCAAGCAGAGCTACTTGCAGCTGCACCCCACCGGCCCCAAGCACGACTACGACTACCACACCGAGGCGATGGACCGCGCGATGCAGGGCGGCATCGACGACGTGGGGCTGGGCGTGCTGTTCGGGCTCGAGGGCTATCAATACGAATTCGCCGGGCTGCTCATGCACGCGGAGCACCTCGAGGCGGCGCACGGCGTGGGCCCGCACACGATCAGCGTGCCCAGGATCAAGCGCGCCGACGGCATCGACCCCGATGCCTTCGACAACAGCCTGGGCGACGCGCTGTTCGAGAAGCTCATCGCCTGCATCCGCATCGCCGTGCCGTACACGGGCATGATCGTCTCCACCCGCGAGAGCCAGGCCGTGCGCGAGCGGGTGCTGCGCCTCGGCATCTCGCAGGTCAGCGGCGGCTCGCGCACCTCGGTGGGCGGCTATGCGGAGGAGATGCGCCCGCGCGACACCGAACAGTTCGACGTGTCGGATCAGCGCACATTGGACGAGGTGGTGCGCTGGCTGATGGAGCAGCGGCACATCCCCTCGTTCTGCACCGCCTGCTACCGCGAGGGCAGGACCGGCGACCGCTTCATGGCGCTGTGTAAGAATGGGCAGATCCTCAACTGCTGCCATCCCAACGCGCTGATGACGCTGACCGAATACCTCACCGACTACGCGGGCGAACAGACGCGGCGGATCGGGTTCGAACTGATCGAGCGGGAGCTTGCGAAAATTCCGAACGAAAAGGTGCTGCGTGTGGCGGAACAGAACATCGAGGACATCAAGGCGTCGGGCCGCCGCGATTTCCGATTCTGAGAGGGCGGGATTCACATGGCAAGAAACGAGCCGGTATCGGCCGAGCGGGTGCACATCGGCTTCTTCGGCCTGCGCAACGCGGGCAAGTCGAGCGTCGTCAACGCGGTGACGGGTCAGAACCTGTCGCTCGTCTCGGCGGTCTCGGGCACGACCACCGACCCGGTGCAAAAGGCGATGGAGATGCCGCCCCTCGGCCCGGTCGTCATCATCGATACCCCCGGCATCGACGATGAGGGCGAGCTCGGCGGCATGCGCGTCGAGCGCGCGCTGCGCGCGCTCGACCGAACCGACGTAGCCGTGCTGGTGATCGACGGCGCGCGCGGCGTGCAGCCGGCGGACCGGGCGCTGATCGAGCGGTTCGAGGCCGGGGGCATCCCCCACATCACCGCCTACAACAAGGCCGACCTGCTCGGCGGGACGCCGCCGGCCGGGAACGATGAAATCTACATAAGCGCAAAAACCGGCGCGAACATCGGCGAACTCAAGGAGAGGCTCGCCCGGCTCGCCCGCACCGCAGAAAACGACAGGCGCATCGTGGCCGACCTGCTGGCACCGGGCGACTTCGTGGTGCTGGTCGTGCCGATCGATTCGGCCGCGCCCAGGGGACGCCTCATTTTGCCGCAGCAGCAGACGATCCGCGACATCCTCGAGGCCGGGGCGATCTCGGTCGTCACCCGCGAAGCGGAGTTCGGGCGGACGCTCGCCGCGCTGGGCAAGAAGCCGCGGCTGGTCATCACCGATTCGCAGGCCTTCGAACAGGTCGATCGCGAAACGCCGGCCGACATCCCGCTGACCTCGTTTTCGATCCTGTTCGCCCGCTACAAGGGCGACCTCGCGGAGGCGGCGCGCGGCGCCGGGCGGCTGGACACATTGCGGGACGGCGACGCGGTGCTGATCTCGGAGGGCTGCACCCACCATCGCCAGTGCGAAGACATCGGCACGGTCAAGCTGCCGGGCTGGATTCGCCGGTATACGGGAAAAGACCTGCGCTTCGCGTTTACTTCGGGCGGGGAATTCCCGGACGACCTGTCCGAATACGCGCTCGTCGTCCACTGCGGCGGCTGCATGCTGAACGAGCGGGAGATGCGCTCGCGCATCCGGTATTGCCTCGGGTGCTCCGTACCCATCACCAACTACGGCGTCGTTATCGCGCAGATGCACGGCATCTTGCAGCGCGCGGTCGCGCCGTTTCCCGAGGTGATGCGGGCGCTGTCGTAGCGCCGCTTGTCTTTTGCTCCGCAGGCAGCTATAATGCGTATGGGCAATTTGCAGACATGCGAGGGAAGCACACATGCCGAGGCTTTATGAAGGGCCCGCGCTTGCATACCTTGAGCAAAACCCGCTGCACCACATGGACATGCTCCAGACGATCCGACGCGGTTCGGCGGAGGTGCTGGCGGCAGATGCGCACGGCGTGCTGTTGCTGGAAAAGGAAAGCGGGGCGCACATGCTCACGGTCGAGGCCCCGCGGTACGCGGCGGAATTTCTGGCCCAGATCGAAGCGGCGCGCCTCATGACCGTCCATCAGGAATACCTCCTGGAGGACGCGGCGCACAGGTTCGGACTGCGCCCCATCCTGCGCTGCCATCAGGCGGCGTGGCTTCACCCAGCGCCGCCGGCCGTGCCGCAGACGCCGTTTCGCATCGAGGCATTGACGCCGGATATGCTGGATGACGTTCAAGCACTGTATTCCCATGACATTGGGGCCGCATACATCAAGGGCCGGCTGCTGGCCGGGGAGATGTTCGGCGCGTTCGGCGACGGCGCGCTGGCGGGCTTCATCGGCCTGCACGAGGAGGGCTCCATGGGCATGCTGGAGGTGCTGCCCGCCTTCCGGCGAATGGGCGTCGCCACGGGGCTGATCGCCCATCTGTGCGCGCTGCTGATGGATCGGGGGCTCACGCCCTTCTCGCAATTCACCGTCGAAAACACCGCCTCGCGCAAACTGCACGAGGCGATGGGTTTCTCCATCTCAAGCGACACCGTGTGCTGGCTGGAGCCGGCCGAGGCATAGCGGGCGCGACGCCATGGCGCTTCAGTCGGGCCTTGCGCAAGCGGGCATCATCCCGTCCGCGCCGGTGGAAACCGCCGCGGGAAGCCAAGCGCGGATGCCGGATGCGGCGGGATCAGCCCCGTTTCTCGAGGTAGGCGATCAGGCGGTCGGCTTCGGCGCGGTAGCCGAACCGGTCGATGTCGCGCCGGTAGCGGCGAATGAGCAGGCGCGCGGTGTCGGGGTCATAGTAGTCCATCCAGTTGCCCTTGTCGGTCACATTGTAGTGGGCGAGCGGCGCGAGGTCGAACCGCGCGCGGATGGGTTCGTAGGCCTCGGGCAGATCCTCGAACCGGCCCACGAAGTCGAGCAGCGGCCGCCCCTTCCAGTCGTGCGTCAGGAAGCTCTGCGACACGAAGTGGCGGTCGGCCAGCCGGTCGGGGATGTGCGCCACCTTGCGCGCAAACGCGCGGAAGCCGTCGTCCCTGCGCAGGTAACCGAGCAGGTAGCGGTCGAAGTACAGCCGACGCATGCCGCCCGACGCCAGCAGCTTCTTATCGGCGTGGTACTTGTTCTCGTAGCAGGACACCAGCCGTTCGAGCGGGTTGCGCACGAATGTGAATTTGTAATGCTCAGGGTACTCGCCGTAGCCGATGCCCAGCACCGCGTTTTCCGGCCTGCCCACCGTGTGGTGGATGCGCAGGTAGTGCGCCTCGGGCGCGAGCGCGTACAGGCTGGCCATGATCGACGAGCAGGCCGCCTTGTACATGACCATGTAGACCAGCTTCTTGTCCTCGATCACGTGGCAGGTGCGCTGCGCGACCGAACCGCTGCGCAGCAGCAACCCGGCGGAGGACATGAGTTTTCGGACCCGCGCCCACGCGTCGCCCGGGCGCGGCGCGCGCCTCTTTGGGGTATTGGTGATGGGAACCACCCTTTCTTAGCCCTAACAGATCTATAATAGGTCAAAAGTGTGGCATTTTTTTGTCCGAATTCAAGGCAAATATCGGCAATCGTCCATCCTCGGGGATAATCTCAACAAGCGCATGATAACACAGCGTTATTTTTGTGCATTCGGCGTGTTGACGCCCGTGGGACGATATGCTATGATACAGATGAGCCTAGAAGGTGGAGTCGATACGGAGCACATGGCTCGGGGGAGGGCGATACCATTGGACAATAACGAATCGGTTATACGACCCGGTGCTTGCTTCGCCCTTGTACATAGCTGCTGAATCAATCCACGGACTGGACCTTGAATTGTGAGCATTGCTGGTTGACAAGAATGCGCATGGTACATCGGCCATCCAGACGCCAATCCCCAGTTGAGGGATCATGATGTTTTCAGGGCGAAGCAAGCTGATATCAATTGAGGAGGCTTAGCGTTCCAAAACAGAATAGCCGGTCGACGCCCGTCCGTCATACGACGCACGGGCGTCGTTGTGCATTGAAGCGGGCGGGGCGGCGCTCATGCCCGCAGCATCCGCTCATACCCATCGAAATCGCGAACGCGTTCATAGGCAAGTGGGTTTTCGCCCCGGCGCAGCCTGTGCGGCGCGCCATATAACTTTGGGGGTAATCAGCACGTTCTTGAAATGGCATCGTGCTGAATACTCGAAAACAGCGCTGTAAAGATCCCGTCAATCAACGACGCAATGCTCTTGGGCGATTCCGGATTCTCCGCGTTGATCCATCGCCTCATGATGCCGAACCCCCCATTTACGATAAAACAGGAGATGTACTTCACTTCATCTTCGCTGTGTCTGCCGATTAGCTGTTGGGACAGCATCTCTTGAATGCGCGGCAGGCTGATTAACCTCCCCGGAAATTCCGGATCCACATTGTTGTTGAATAAAAGCCGGCAGAGTTCTATGTTGTCCATCGCATACGACAATACTTTTTGCAACCGGCTATGGTAATCGTCGTTGCCCGACTGGCCCAGGTAGCCATCAATATTCGCCAGCAATTCGTTCTCAATGCACTCGAGAAGGTCATATGGGCTGCCGTAGTATTTGTAAAAGGTGGTACGGTTGATCTGAGCATGCTCGCAGATCTCCCGCACAGAGATGTTGTGGATGCTCTTCTCGTGCAGAAGCCGGATTAAGCTGTCTTTGAGCAGCTGTTTCGATAGCCGAACCCGCTGGTTCTCGCTCATGGCCATCCTCCGTTCTCAAAAGATTTCGTAAATACCGGCCGTCAGTGACGCGAGATCAACCGAAAACCGGGATCTGTTGATTTCAATGCCGTTTGCGCATCAACAGTCGGTTGCAATGCCGACGCATGGATATTATACTCTGAGCCATGCGGTACTGTCAATTCCCTGGACAGATTCGACGGGAGGCTGGTTTTGATGAGTGATATTGTCCTAAAGGACGTGTGCAAGGAATACCAAATCGGGGACGTCGTAATCCGAGCGGTGGATCGCATCAGCTTCACCATTCAATGGGGAGAGCTTGCGGTTATCCTGGGCCCCAGCGGAGCAGGGAAAACGACACTGCTCAACCTCCTGGGCGGAATGGATCACGCAACGGGCGGCGAGATTCTGGTGCGGGACCGAAACATTGTGCCGCTCAGCGACAAGCAGCTCACCTTATACAGGCGGTATGATGTGGGATTCGTGTTTCAGTTTTACAACCTCATGCCCGGCCTCACAGCGCTCGAGAATGTGGAGCTGGCCGTTCAGGTATGCAAGGACCCGTTGGACCCGAAGGAGATGCTCGAGCGCGTCGGCCTCCAGGATAGGATGAACAACTTTCCGGCGCAGTTATCCGGCGGCGAGCAGCAGCGGGTGGCCATCGCGCGCGCCCTGTGCAAGAATCCGGCATTGCTCTTGTGCGACGAGCCCACCGGAGCGCTGGATTCCAATACGGGCCGGATGGTGCTGAAGCTGCTGCAGGACATGGGCAGCGACATGGGAAAGACCGTCATCATCATCACGCACAACGCCGCGATCGTGCCGGCCGCGCAGCGGGTGATCCGCATGAAAAACGGAGCGGTGCAAGAGATCACGAGCAACGACCGGCCCGCCAAAATGGAGGATATCTTATGGTAAAGGCGAGACGGCCGGCTAACCCGCTCAGAGCGAAGATGTACCGAGATGTCAAGATCGGTTGGAAGTCCTTCATTGCGATCATGCTCATCTGTCTTCTCTCCACAGCCTTATTCATGGGATTCGACGCCACCTGGAGGGGAATGGAGCAAAATCTTCAGGCACAGTTCGGGGGCGGGAACCTGGCCGATATCTGGGTGGGCGGGCAGATCAGCGACAATTCCGCGCGAAAGATCGCCCTGATCGACGGCGTCGAGTCAGCCCAGCAGCGCGCGGCCACAGAGGCCGAGACGGACGGCCTGCCGGGCGATCCCACGATCAAACTGCTGATGAGCGACGGCGCGCCGATCGTCAACAAGCCCGTGGTTTACGAGGGCTCCGTACCCGGGAAAAGGGATCAATGCATGCTGCAGCAGCGGTTTGCCGAAGCGCACCATCTGGCCGTGGGCGATGTGCTAACGGTCATAGCCGGCGGGAGGAAGCTGGACCTTACGATCTCAGGCCTTGGGATCCTTCCGGAGTTCGTCATGCTCAACAAAAGCGGAGAGTCCTATACGCCTGCCAAATCCTATGGGTACGCCTTCGTGTCGCCGGGGACGCTCGGGTTTCTGCCCTACTCGGAAATCACCCTGACATTAAAGCCGAACGCAAACGCCTCGGATGTCGTGCGCATGATGAGGAACGAGTTGGACGAAAAGCAGACGACCGTAATCCTGAGAGCGGACAAGACGGCCGTAAAGAACTCCGCGGAACAGGTTGACAAATTGCATGCCCTCGGCCTGGTTGTCCCCCTGCTGTTTTTCCTCGTCGCGGCGCTGATTACCTGGACCACGATGGGACGGCTGGTGGAAAATCAGCGCACGCAGATCGGTTCCCTGTTTGCCCTTGGTTACGGACGCCGAACGCTCTTGATGCACTACGCCGAATACGGCGTGTTTATCGCGCTGGCCGGCGCGCTGGGCGGCATCGCGGTCGCGCGGTATGGCTTTTCCCCGCTGACCCTGTCCTTTCTGCAGACCATCTACTATATGCCGGGCGCCGCGCCTTCTCTGCATATCTGGACGATGGTTATCGCCGCGCTTGGTCTGATGTTCATTACCGGCGGCGCGGGCCTGTTGAGCGCCCGGAACGCATTGATCGAAGTGCCCGCAAACCTGTTGCGCCCCAAGCCGCCGAAGAAGGCCAAAAGAATCTTCCTGGAACGCTTCCCCTTTCTGTGGAACCGCCTGGGTTTTAGTGGCAAGATGATCGCGCGCAACATGCTGCGCAGCCGCGTCAGGCTCTTTATGGGGCTGATCGGCACCATTGGGTGCACTGCCTTGATGCTGGTCGGCTTCGGTCTTCGGGATACGATGGAACACGCAACGCAAAATTACTACACCAATGTCCTCCTATACGGCGCTCGGGCGACGCTGATAAGCGGCGCGCCGGAGGGGTACGCAAAAAGCGTCGCCAACCGCGCGGGCGCCGCCGGCTACGAAGAAGAGATGGTGACCGCACTCGACGTGTTCCTGGATGGCGACTGGAAGGCAAAGCAGGTGTTTGTGCTTGAGAACAATCAGCGGTTGATCGATTTCCGGGATGAATCGGGACAAAGGATCGAACCCCCTGCAAACGGTGTGGCCATCACTCGCGCAGTCGCCGACGAGTACGGCCTGCATCATGGAGATACGCTGCGGCTGCACACAAATGGCAAAAACGACACCGAAACGGTTGTAACACGGATTATCGACCTTGAGATGGACCAGGGGCTGTATTTTTCGCGCGAGGCATGGCGAAAACTCGATTTTCTGCCCTGGACGCCCACCGCCGTGCTGCTGAAAGGCGATGCGATGGATCTGGAGCGCGCGGGCGACATGGATGGCGTAATCAGGGTGCAAACGCGCGCGCAGGAGCACCGCGACAGCAATACGCTGCTTCAGACGCTCAACATGGTGGTGCTGCTGCTGATTGCCTTTTCCGGCAGCCTGGCGTTGGTCGTTTACTACAATCTGGGCCAACTGAACTACTCGGAACGCATCCGGGAACTGGCGGCGCTCAAGGTGTTGGGTTTTCTGCCCGGAGAGATGAAAAAGCTCGTATTGCGCGAAAACATCATCCTCACCTGCATCGGGCTTCCGTTTGGTCTGGCGGCAGGCTACTACCTGCAAGACCTGGTCACAGAGGTCGCCCTGCCCAGCCCTTTCCAATTCCCGCAGCACGTTGGGCCTTCAAGCATTGCCCTCATCGCGCTGTTGACCATTGGCTTCTCATTGGTTGTGAACTGGATCCTCGGCCGCAAATTCAGGACGATCAATATGGTGGAGGCGCTGAAAAGCGTAGATTAGGGAGGAGTTGTACGATGAACGCGAAAAAGGAATATCGCAAGGTGGTCGCATCTGTGCTTGTCATGGTTTTTGTGCTTTCCGCAGCGGGCGCGGCGATGGCCGAGGAGCAGCCGCGGGCCATATCGGGCAAAGGGATGATTACCCCGTTGGAGACAATCACCCTGCTCGCGCCGATGGGCGGCCAGTTGGCGGACTTCGCCTGGAAGGCCGGCGACCAGGCGGCGGCGGGCGAGGTTGCGCTGGAGATTCTCCCCATGCGGATTTGCGCCGCGAACGACGGCGTCATCACCGGCCTGAGCGCACGGGTGGGCGATCATGCGGACGCGGTGCAGTCGCAATACGGAGCGCTGTGCTATGTGGAGCGGCAGGGGATATGGCATGTAGACGCTTCGGGCTCCTCCGCATACAATAAACCCGAAAACCGCGATATCCGCAGCGGAGACGTGCTCCGCGTGTACGCGGGAAATGACGGCGATGAAAATGAGGGCGAAGGCACGGTCATATCCGTGAATGGAGAAGATTTCGTCCTGGAGATGCATGAGGGCGATTTCGAGTTGGAGGATACGGTAAAAATCTATCTCGGCACCGGCACGACCTATAAGAACAGTGAATTGGTTGGCAAGGGCGAAGTGAAACGCCCCGAGGCGCTGGCGGCGACGGGTACGGGCGTTGTGGCCGCCGTGCTGGTGAAGGAGGGCGACTCGGTGGCGCGCGGCCAGCCCCTGTTTCTGATGGACGGCGCCGCCGCCAGATACGACCACCAGGCAGGGGCCCCCCGGGTGCCGTTTTTGCAGGACTCCCTGATCGAAAGAATCCTCGTTAGCCCGGGTCAGACCGTCGCGCAGGGACAGGCATTGATGACGCTGTTTCCCGCCGACAAATTGGAGGCCACGCTTGAAATCGACGAGCTGGACATTGCGCATGTGCGCGTCGGACAGTATGTGAAACTGAAAATTGACGCCTACCCGGACGCCGAGCGCGAGGGCAGGATTCAGGAAATCTGTCCGATCGGCAACACGCAGCTGGATACGACCAAGTACAATGTCCGCGTGTCCCTGGAACGGGCGGATGGGCTGCTGATCGGTATGCATATCGTCGGATACCTGGAAAAGCGCTGATTGGTTCGGACGGCGTCTGGCGGAGGCTCTTGCGCCCGCCAGACGCCGTCGGAATCAACCGGCGGTTACCGGGGACATTGGCAGCGGTGTGATGATCCTGCATTGCGGTTTGAATGGCATCTCCATTCACGCCATCACGATTGCCCCGGCGATTCCCGCCAGCACCGTCAGCAAAATCGGGTTGGTTTTAAAACGTATATTGAGCGCCGCGGCCAGCACGAAAATGGCCACGCATGCCAACGACAACGCGCCGATTGGATTTGCAAACACATCTCCGATATTCTTCCCCGGGTTCGTGAGCACTTCGGACGCGATCGCAACCGCCGCGGCCGCGATCAAACCCACCGTTGCGGGCTTGATGCCGGACAGAATATCCGTCAGCCAATCATCGTCCTTATAATGCGCAAACAGGCGCATCAGGACGACGGTCATGATAAAGGATGGCAGAGACACCCCCAGAGTCGCGGCAACAGCCCCCAAGAGTCCCTGGTGCAGATATCCTGCATAGGTGGCCGCGTTGATCGAGATAGGCCCCGGGACCACCATGTCCAATGCGTACAGATCGGCAATCTGCGCGGCGCTGATGGAAAAAGATTGCGCTTCCGATATAACCATGGGGAGCATCGCGTAGCCGCCGCCAAAGCTCAAAAAACCCAGCTTCAAAAACGTGTAGAATAGCCTGAAGCATTCAAGAAGCATCCCCTCGCCTCCTTTCCCGATGCCGCCTGACGCGCTGATACACGCATCCGGCCGCGCCGGACAGAACGACAATCGTCGGCGCACCGAGGCTCCCCAGCACGGCGAGCAGGAAGGCGGCGATCATCAGAATAATGGAAAAGGCGGCTTTGATATTGTATTTGCCCAGCGAAATGGCGGCCGAAACCACCAGAGCGGCGGATGCCGCGCGGATCCCGCGCATGGCGCCCATCAGCGGGCCCTGCTGCGGGATCATTTCCGCAAGAACCGTGGCCGCAACCATCAGGACAAGCGTCGGAAGGATCGCCCCAAAGCCCGCCGCCAGCATCCCGAACATGCCCGCCGCATGGCGGCCGACGAGCGTCGCACAATTCAGCGCGATTACGCCGGGCATGGTTTGTGAAAGCGTGGCATACTCCATGAATTCGTCCTTGCTCAACAGCCGATGTTTCTCCACCATATCCCGCTCAATGAGCGTGATGATGGCAAGGCCCCCTCCAAAAGTAAACGCGCTTGCCTTCAGAAACGTGATGAACAGCACCCAATATTTGATGAATTTGTTTTTGCCCATCCTATCCTCCAGATTTGTCGTCAATCCCGTCATCATTCGTTTTGCAGCCAGTCCCGGCGCATCGACGGCGCGATTCCCTGCGGGTTTATTCTCAGCCTTCGGAGCAATGATAATCACAGCTTTTCCAAATGCCTTAAGCCGAGCGCCGGGAAGCACGCTTCAAGGGCAGCCCCGGCCGCCGGAAATCCGTAGGTCACCCCTGGAACACTTCCAGTATACTCCTTGACACGTCATAAGTAAAATAATATAATGCTATTATGTCCATATGATTTTCATTATATATGAAAGCGGCGATCACATTGACCTTGCGGCATTTGAACATCTTCGTGACGGTCTGCGAAGAAGACAGCATTACAAAAGCGGCGCAAAAGCTGCATATCGCGCAACCCGCGGTCAGCCTTGCCGTGAAAGAGCTGGAGGAATACTACGACGTAAAGCTCTTTGACCGCATATCCAGGCGGCTCTACCTTACCGACGCGGGCAGGAAACTGCTTGAATACGCAGCCCATATCGTCTCGCTTTTGGGCGATATGGAGAATAACATACGCCAATGGGAGCGCTCCGGAAAACTGAGAATCGGCGCTTCGATCACCATCGGCACCCGCCTGATGCCGCGGTATGTGCGCGCCTTCCACAAAAGCCATCCCGAATCAAATATTGAAGTCCATATCAGCAGTTCCGATCTGATCGAGAAAAAAATCCTGCAAAGCGAGCTTGACCTTGCCCTCATAGAAGGCGTCGTTCATTCAGATAGTATTATCGACCATATCTTTATGAAAGACAGGCTTGCCGTCATATGCGCTCCTTCCTGTGCTCTATGCGAAGAGGAAACGATCACGATCGAGCAACTTCTATCCCAGCCATTGCTGCTGCGTGAGAGCGGAAGCGGCACCCGGGAACTGTTCGACCACGTCATGGCGTCCTTTGAACGCACCTATACGCCATCCTGGGAAAGCACCAGTACCGAGGCGTTGGTTCATGCGGTTCGTAACGGACTGGGCGTTTCAGTCCTGCCCTATATGCTCGTACAAGACAAACTGAAAAAGGGTTCCATCGTGGAGTTGAAGGTTGCGCAGCTGCATTTTGATCGAGGGTTTCACATCATCTATCACAAAAACAAACTCCTGACCAGCCTGGCGAGGGAGTTTATTGAAATGTGCCGGAATTCCGGCGTTGAGGCCTAGGTAAGCGCTGATTAAAGCACGCGTGCGATGGCGAGGGGAATTTTTGCCGGATTGGGCTTGCAAAATCCGAAGGCGTAGCAGCGCTACGTCGAGGATTCTGCGGGCCCGAGCTGGCGAAAATGCAACCGCCACCGCGCGTGGGATTTGATCAGCGGTTACCTAGGTAAGCGCTGATTAAAGCACGCGTGCGATGGCGAGGGGAATTTTCGCCGGATTGGGCTTGCAAAATCCGAAGGCGTAGCAGCGCTACGTCGAGGATTCTGCGGGCCCGAGCTGGCGAAAATGCAACCGCCACCGCGCGTGGGATTTGATCGGCGGTTACCTAGTGCGCCTGTGCGCGGGCTATGCCTCGCGCTCGAGATCAGGATGCCGCCGTTCGCGCCAAGCCCTGTTCTCACCGCACCCGCGCCGGGCAGCCCGCCGAGGCTCGCATGCGGGGCCACGCCGATGGCCCTCGCCTTTCACGCAAAATTTCCCCGGCTCTTTTTCAAATAGTTCTTGACATATGCCCAAATCCGGATATAATAGGGTTTGAAACGGGCATATGCCTAAATCAAAGGAGGTGCGAACATGCCTGGAAGAGATGGAACCGGGCCCGTCGGCGCGGGCCTCATGACGGGCAGGGGCTTTGGCGTCTGTTCGGGCGGCGCCCCGGGCTACGGTGCGGGGCGAGGCGCGGGTCTGGGCCTGGGCCGGAGGGGAGGCCGTGGATGCGGCCGGGGATTCGGAGGATACGTTCCTTCCGACCGGTACGGCTCCCTAACGCGGAAAGAGGCCCTTTCCGAACACAAAAAGCTGCTGGAGGATCGACTCGATTTCGTCAACAAGCAGCTTGATGAACCGTAGAAGTCTGGACGGGCATGCGGAAGGGGCTTTGCCCCTTTCCCGCACGCCACACCGACCGAACCCACAAAGCGATTCCCCCCGACAGGAGGATGAGTATGCCAAGACCGATGAAAATGCGCAAAGTCTGCTGTCTGCCCAGAAGCAACCTGTTCGGTCCGCTGAACGCGCAAACTGAACGGGAGCCTTTTGTCGCGATGTCCGTGGACGAATACGAAACGATCCGCCTGATCGATCTGGAGAACTTTACGCAGGAGGAGTGCGCCGATCAAATGAACGTCGCCCGGACGACCGTCCAGCGCATCTACAGCGATGCCCGCAAAAAGCTGGCGGAAGCCCTGGTGCATGGAAAGACGCTCAGGATTGAAGGCGGCGATTATCTCCTGTGCGGAGGGCTCGAGGAGACCTGCCGCTGCGGCGGCTGTCAGCGGCATCGCCGGGGCAGGCTGTTTAGCGGATCGGACTCGTAAATGCGCCGGGAACGGCAGGCGCAGGACTCTGCCGGACTTGACATAGGTAAGTATTAAGACGGAGATGAACCAAAATGAGCGAATGCACGAACGATTGCGCATCCTGTGGCGAAAGCTGCTCCGACAGAACCGAACAGCAGACGGATTTTCGAGCGAAAGCCAACGAACTGTCCCATGTCAAGAAGGTCGTTGCCGTCGTCAGCGGAAAGGGCGGCGTCGGAAAGAGCCTGGTCGCCTCCATGCTGGCCGTGCTGGCGCGGCGCGCCGCCTACAAGGTCGCCGTCCTGGACGCGGACGTCACCGGGCCATCCATGCCGAGGGCATTCGGGCTTTCCCAACGGGCCGAAGGTTCCGAGGTGGGCCTGTTCCCGGTTGGCACCAAGACCGGCATCGAGGTCATGTCGCTGAACCTGCTCCTGGAACACGATACCGATCCGGTGGTCTGGCGCGGCCCGATCATCGCGGGCACCGTCAAGCAGTTCTGGACGGAAGTGGTCTGGGGAGACGTGGACTTCATGTTTGTCGACATGCCGCCGGGAACGGGCGACGTGCCGCTGACGGTCTTTCAGTCGCTGCCGGTGGACGGGGTGGTCGTGGTCGCCTCGCCGCAGGAACTGGTGGGCATGATCGTCGAGAAGGCGGTCAAAATGGCGGGCATGATGAACATCCCCGTGCTGGGGCTTGTCGAGAACATGAGCTACATGATCTGCCCCGACTGCGGCAAAAAACTGACGCCCTTCGGCGAAAGCCACGCGGATGCCATCGCCGAAAGGCACGGCATCCCATCCGTCGCGCGCGTGCCCATCGAGCCGAAGCTTGCGGCGGCCTGCGACAAAGGCGCCATTGAGCTTTTTGACGGGAACTGGCTGGATCCGCTATTCAGCCATTTGGAGAAAACGTTCGGCTTCGCGCGCTAGCTGATAACCGAACCCATCTCACCAAAGGAGGAGTATCATGATCATTGCAATTCCAGTCAACGAAGACAGGACGACCGTCTGCCCGTCCTTCGGGCGGGCCCCCTACTTCTGGGTGGCGGACACCCAGAGCGGCGGCAAGTCGATCCTTGAAAACGCGGCCGCCCGCAGCGAAAGCGGCGCGGGAATCCGGGCGGCGCAAGCCGTGATGGACGCAAAGGCCGATGCGCTCGTCGCGCCGCGCCTCGGAGAAAACGCGGCGAATGTGCTGAAGGCCGCCGGCGTCAAACTGTACGTCCCGGCGTTCGACGGCGCGCAGGCAAATGTCGACGCCCTGCTTTCGGGATCGCTTGAGCCGCTGACGCAAATCCATCCGGGGTTTCACCACGGAGGAAGATGAATGAAGATCGCCTTCCTGAGCGGAAAGGGCGGAACGGGCAAGACGCTGGTCGCCGTCAATCTGGCGCGCGCGGCGCGGCGGTGCCTGTACGCGGATTGCGACGTGGAGGAGCCCAACGGGCACCTGTTCCTGGAACCGGCGTCCCCGGCCCGTTGCGAAGTAACGGTTTTCGTGCCGGTGATCGATCCGGAAAAATGCCTGGGCTGCCGGGTATGCGTCCGGTTCTGCCGCTTCGGCGCGCTGGCGTTCGTGAACGGAAAGCCGCTTTTGACGCAGCCGGTCTGCCACGCCTGCGGAGGATGCGCCCATCTCTGCCCCGCCGGGGCGATCGCGGAGCGCCCCCGCGCAATCGGGGTCATCGAGCGCGGCTTCTCCGGCGAGATCGACGTGTTGACCGGCATGCTGAATCCGGGCGAAGTGAGCGGCGTCCCGATCATCCGCGAACTTCTGGCGGGCATCGGCGCGAATGCCCCGCTCGCCCTCATCGACTGTCCGCCCGGCGCGGCGTGCGCGGTGATGGAATGCGTCCGCGAAGCCGACCTGTGCGTGCTCGTGGCCGAACCCACGCGATATGGGGTACACAACCTACAGATGGTGGACGAACTGTGCGGGGAGTTCCACAAGCCGCGCGTGGCGGTTATGAACAAATGCATGGAGGGCATCGACAATCCTTCCGAGGCGTACTGCCGGGAGCGTAAAATTCCAATCGCCGCGCGCATCCCCTTTGATTCGGAATTGGGCCGGTTGAGTTCGGTGGGCGTTCCCGCCGCGACAAGGCTGCCCTGGGCCAAGGCGCTGTTTGGGAATCTTCTCAACCGGCTCACGAAGGAGGCGGATCGCGTATGAAACAGCTCCTCGTGCTCAGCGGCAAAGGCGGCACGGGCAAGACCACCATCGCCAGCGCGCTGATCCATCTCTCGGACGCGAAGCGGTTTGCCGACTGCGACGTCGACGCCCCCAACCTGCATCTATCGATTCAAATCCCGCCCGAAAAGGCGGAGGAGGATTATTATGGACTGCCCAAGGCGCAAATCGACGAAGGCCAATGCGACCGATGCGGCCTGTGCATGTCGCTGTGCCGTTTTGACGCAATCTCGCGCTTGGAAGATGGGCGCTACCGCATCGATCCGGCGGCCTGCGAGGGATGCGCGTTGTGCGAGGCCGTCTGCGAATCGCGCGCGATTTCGATGCAGCCGGCGATCACCGGCCGTCTGGTCGCATATCGCGGTGACGGTCGGTTCTTCTCGACCGCGTCGCTTCGCATGGGCAGCGGGAATTCCGGGAAACTGGTTTCCGTAGTCAAGAAGAAGCTCTTGGAATCCGGAGCCGCCGGGCGCTTCGCGGTGATCGACGGTTCGCCCGGCATCGGCTGCCCGGTGATCGCATCGGTCAGCGGCGTGGATATGGTATTGATCGTCGCCGAACCCACGCTCTCCGGCGTAAGCGACATGGAGCGCGTTCTGAAAACCGCCTTCCGGCTGGGCGTGAAGTGCGCGGTGTGCGTCAACAAATCGGATGTCAACGAGCGCATCGCCGATGAGATCGAATCGTTCTGCGGGAAGGCGAAAATCCCGTTCGTCGGGCGCGTTCCGTATGACAGAAGCGTCGTGGAGGCGGTGAACGCGGGTGTCGACGTCGTGGATCGCGGCGGAAGCGCCGCGCGGGCAATCGAAGCGCTGCACGGGCGGGTGTCCGCGCTGCTCCGGGAAAGCGAGGAAGCGGAATGAACGTCAAGGTGCTCGTGGAGGACACCAGCCTTTCGCCTAAGTACCGCTGCGAACACGGGCTGAGCCTCTACATCGAAACCCAAAGGCACAAGGTGCTCTTCGACATGGGCCAGAGCAATCTGTTCCTCGAGAACGCCGAACGGATGAACGCCGACATCGGCGCCGTGGACACGGCCGTCCTTTCGCATGGGCACTACGATCACGGCGGCGGCATCGCGGCGTTCCTCGAACACAACGGCCGCGCGAAAGTATTCGCCCACGAGTGTGCGTTCGAGCCGCATTTCTCCCTGCGCGAGGGCGACCGGATCGAGGACATCGGGCTGGACCGGGCGTCCGAGACACAGCCGAGGATCCGAAAGACAGGTTTCTTTTTGAGGTTGGACGACGAGATTGCGCTCTTCTCCGGCGTCTGCGGAAGGGCTCGCTCTCCGGCCAACCGGACGCTTTTGAAAAAGGCGCCGGACGGTTATGCGCCCGACGACTTCTGCCACGAGCAGAACCTGATCGTCACGGAAAGCGGCGAGGATGTGCTGTTCACCGGCTGCGCGCACAACGGGATCGCCGATATCATCGAAGCGGCCCGCGCGCTGCGGGGCAGAGTACCGCGCGCGGTGATCGGAGGATTCCACCTGTGCCTGAAGGAGGACGCCTCGGACGGCGACGCGGCGTTCGCCGCCCGGGTCGCGGACGCGCTTTCGGCATCCGACGCCGTATACTACACCGGCCATTGCACCGGCGAGGGCGGGTATCGCCTGCTGAGGGAAAGACTGGGCGACAGGGTATTGCGTTTATCCACCGGACTGGAATTCGATATTTGAAGGAGGACAACCATGAAAATCGCGGTACCGAGCAACGGAAAGATCATCTGCGGGCATTTTGGACATTGCGAGAACTTCAACCTCTACGAGGTGCGGGACGGCCGCATCGCTTCGGAGCAATCCGTTCCCAATCCGGGCCACAAGCCGGGCTTTCTGCCCAACTTCCTTGCGGACATGGGCGTGACGACCATCCTGGCGGGAGGCATGGGCGGCGGCGCGGTGCAGATTTTTCAAGAGAGGAACGTCGAAGTGGTCGTCGGGGCGTCCGGAGACGCGCGCACGGCGGCTGAACAATACCTGAAGGGCGAACTGCAATCAAGCGGCGAGGTCTGCCACGAGCACGCGATGGAAAAGGGTGGAAACTGCGGTTGATACCGACCGAAACCATCCATGCGTTCATCAGGCGAGTGGGTTTTCCGCTCCGGCCCAGCCCGAAAGCCTCGGCGCGAGGCCTTCGGGTTTGGCCGGAGCGGAACCCTTAACGCCGCCCGGCGGTTCGGTACCGCAACGGTGCGGCGAGGGAAAGACGCCGCCTGATGCGCGCGGGCATGGCCGAGCTTGGCATCAATCCCCCGGGGCGGGCGCCTTGACGACGATCAGTTCCAGAACCGCGTCGTCGATGTTTCTCACGTTCATCTTGGTCTTAAACGGAATTTTCAGCACCGTTCCCGCCGGATATGCGCGCACTTCCTGGTCGTCCAGCCCGATCGAGAGCCGCCCGCGGACCACCGTCATGTACACATTGGAATTTGAGAAGTGCTCGGGGAGCCCTTCTCCCTTGGGAAACACCATGTGGATGTAATGAAGGTTCTCGTCCCCGATCACCCTCTTGACGGACTTTTCGTCCGTCGCGACCAACTCATACGCCTTCTCGATCATCACTGTCAACCTCCTGTAAGCCGGTTCTGTTCGCGGGGCTCAAGAGAGCGGCCCGCATTGCGCAAACCTGTCGATTGGTAGCCAATGGCCCCCTGCCTGCATGCCTCGGAACACGCCATGCATACAAGGCACTCGCTTTTGAGGATCTCATAATGGCGCTCACGCTTTTCGACCGCCTTTGCGGGACACACGCGATGGCACATACCGCAGCCATTGCACAGCGCGGATTCGATGACCATCGCGCGCCCGGACTTTCGGGCCGGAAGGCTAAGGATCGTTCCATAGGGGCACAGATGCCGGTGCCACAGCGCCTCGGGGAACACGAGCGTCAGCAGGACGCCCAACGCAAAGAGCGCGGGGAGAACCGGCAGTTTCTTCCCGGTCGCCATGGTGAAGGCGAATGCGGCAAGAAACAACCCCAAGGCGAACATGCGAACCCACGGCTTCGTCATCCATGACGGAATCCGGGCGCTTGGAATCCGCAGCTTCTTTTTGATCCACGCGATACCCCGCATTACGGTATGGATCGGGCAGATCCAGCCGCAGTACACGCGGCCCAACAGGAACGCGGCGAGGATGGATAGGGCAAACACGCCCATCCATACCTGCGCGCGCCCGCTCAGGGTCAGGCATACGAAGAGCGCAAGAAACACCGCCTGAAAAACAAGCTGTAAGGTTTTTTTCATAGGTTTGCCTCGCTCGCGGCGCTCGGTATCGGGGACTTGCCGCAAAGCTCCTCCTGCATCATCATAGCGCATGCCGCCGGAAAAGAATAGACACCGATGTTTCCTTTTGATACAATTGACAGGGGGTGATACAATGGATCCCGAGAGCCTGCGGCGGATTGCAATGTTTTCGAATTCAGATCCCGAAGCGCTCCGGCGGTGCGTGGCGGACCATCGGATATTCAGCAGGAAATACGCCAAGGGCGCGACGGTGCACCGCCAGCGCGATCCTTGCTCCACATTGGATGTGGTGCTGTCCGGCAATCTGGCCGCATATTCCCTTTCCGAGAACGGTTCCGCGGTCTCGATGTTCGAGTTTCACGAGCAGGGGGTCATCGGCGCCAATCTGCTGTTCGGGGAGAGCAACGCGTATCCTTTGAACATCTACGCGGTCACTGCCTGTGAGCTGCTCCACATTCAAAAAAGCGCGGTCTCCGAACTGCTTCACGGCCACGACTTCGTCATACACTTCATCCGGTCGCTATCGGAAAACACGCTGGGCATGAACCGCAGAATCGCGATGCTCGCGTACAAGACGCTTCGCGAAAACATCCTGGACTACCTGAGGCAGCAGAGCATCCTCCAGGGATCCTCCGATATCCTCCTTCCGATCAGCAAAAAGGAGCTTGCCGACCATCTGGGCGTCCAGCGGCCGTCGCTGTTTCGGGAGCTGAAAAAAATGAAGGACGAAGGCCTGATCGACGTCTCCAACCGAAGAGTGCGGATGCGCACAAACGGCGCGGCAAAAACCCATCCCGGCCGAGATCATTAACGCGTTCATCAGACGAGTGGTTTTTCGTCCTCGCACAGCCTGAAAGCGCGGGCACAGCGGCGCTACGTCGAGGCTTTGAGCTTTGCGGCGGAACCCTTAGCGCCGCTCGGCGGTTCGGTACCGCACGTCACAAGATGCACAGGCCCGCTGACGCCGGACGGCTGAGGCTCCTTGATCGCCGCGCGCTCCTTGCCCGCGTACAGCCTGCGCCTTCGAATATCGCCGATGATGTTGGTGAAATACGGCCAGCGCGCGTCTACCGAGTTCTCCTGTTCCCTCTCCG
The DNA here is from genome assembly GCF_051162045.1 of Anaerozeibacter quisquiliarum. Taxonomy (NCBI): domain Bacteria; kingdom Bacillati; phylum Bacillota; class Clostridia; order Eubacteriales; family Anaerozeibacteraceae; genus Anaerozeibacter; species Anaerozeibacter quisquiliarum. Next base: position 12,391 of record NZ_JBISDI010000041.1, on the reverse strand, counting down.
GCCGGTTTGGGTCGATCACATGGTTGATCCACGTGTTTACGACGCGAAGGGTCAACCGGTGCGCGCCCTTTGAGATTATGCCCAGCCGCGCGCGAAGCGGCGCCTTCCAGATGGATGAAACGGTTTCGCCATCCAGCAGTACGTCGCAGCAGCAGTCCAGCCGGGTCAATTCTACGAAGAGCGCCCGATCCCTGTCCAGCTCGAAATCCGCCCAATACACCCCGTCGCCGCTGTGGTAGCGCGTCTTTTCGTACCGCTCCCATCCCACCGGGTCCTCGAGGCCCTCCGCGACGGTCTCTTTGTCCACCGCGAGCGTCCAGCCATTCAAGCGCAACACCTTTCGGTAAACATCGGCAGGGCGGGGCGCGAGGCCTTCCTCGCCGGCAATCAATACCAGCGATTGGTTGGGCTCCAAATCGATCTCCACGCGCGCTCGGCCGCCCGAGTCCGTAAGCGAGACCGGCGCCATGTACAGCTCCGCCATCGGGTCGTAGAGCCGCACTCCGCCGCACGCCCGGAGGGTCAGCACCGCGCGCCGGGCCTTCGCGGAAATGTTGGCGATGAAGTAGGCGTCTTGCCCGTCCACACGGCGGCGGATAAAGCCCACGTCCTGCGCGTCTCCACCCTCGACCACGAGGTCGGGTTCCAGCACTTCACGAAGCGCCTCGATCAGGCCGTCGCGCCGGTCCGGCACGATTCGCGCGTTTCTCAGGGACGTCATCGCGCGCCGCACCGCTTCCGCGTTTTCCTCCCTGTGCAAAAGCCCGCAGCCGTCAGCCGGAAGGCCCCCGCACGCGATGACCGCGACGCCCGCCCCGTCCATCCGGGCGATCGCCTGGGCCGTCTCTACCGGCAGGCGCGTACACCCGATGAGCAGCAGCGCCCTGTACCGATTGATGCCGATCCGCAGCGCGCCGTCTTCCAACGTACCCCGGTCGCACAATACCTCGTCATTTACGTATGTAAACCAATAGCCCGCCCGTTGCAGTCGGTTCACCGTGTCCTTGCCGACGTAGTCCTCGACGCGCAGCGCCATGTGCAGCTCCGCCATCGGTGAATCCGACCAGATGTCCCCCGCAGGAATGTAGACCATGACCTCGCTTACAGCCGGGCCGCCCTGCATCAACGAGCACACCCTGTTCATGTAGGCGGACAATTCAGGGTAAAAGCGCCACCAGGTATTGTTCGGATTCAGCATGGAGGAGGCGTAGAAATTCCAGCCCGGTTTCCCCGCGCGCTCCGGCGAGTAGGAGAAGCCATGGTTGACGATCATCTGAATGCCGTCCACCATGATGGCGTCGAAGGCGCGTTTGACCATCTCCGGCGTTTCCAAAAACCTCGGCGTTCGCAGCCACGTAAAGCTCTCGTTTGAAACGATGGGCCGATCGTAGCAGAGGCCCGCCGACACGGCGAGCCGGCGGTGCACAGTATTCACCACGTACCGGTCGTGCAGGCCGAAGGTTTCACCCTCCGGAATGTCGGCGGATGCGTAGGCCTTCAGGATGTCGGCCCAGATGCCATGCGCCTGCGTCCTTGAAGTTACGCCCCACGCCCCGCACCAGGCGGTGAAGTTCTCAAAAAACCCTTCGAGCGTGAGTTCCGAGAAGGTTTTGAAGTAATCGTAGCGGACGGGCTTGGTGACCTCACCCAAGTCGCCCCAGAGCGCAGGCAGGTAGGGCGCGAGGTCGTACCCCCGGCGGGCTTTGAATTCTGAAAGCAACGGTTCCGTCCAGTTGCAGCCGCCCAGCTCGATGGAGTCGCAGAAGAACGAGCGGATGCGCCCCCGCCCCAGCCGAGCGATCAGCGCGTCGCCCATCGTGCGGAAGTAGAAATCCGCGACGTCCTTTCGGCAGTGGTCGATGGCCAGCCCCTGCATGTTGGGCGCGGGCTTTCCTATGTTCTGCTTGTATTTCTGCACGACGAAGGTGAAGACCCTGTGCGGCCCTTCGGGAATCGCGACTTCCAGTTTGCTGCCCCAACGCCAGGTTTCGATAAACGTGGGCTGGACGCAGTCCGTGACGTCCCGGGCGGTCTGCGCGTCCGGGACGCCGTCCCGCACCCGGCAAAGCACAACCCGCTCGATCTCGCCCGGCAGCACGCAGGTGTAGTCGAACGAAAAAAGCGTTGGGCCGGTCACGTCGTGGCTCAGCGGCACCAGAATATCCGGCGCCATCGTATCCTCGACGAAGGAGCCGCCGAACGGCCAGCCGGAGCCCAGCGTCAGGTCGACGCCGATGTCCATCTCCCTCGCGCAGGTGAGCGTAAAGTCCAGGATGTCAAAGAACTCCGGTGAAAAGAAATCGATGTGCCTTTGCCCGGCAGACGCGTCGTCAAAGTCCAGCGGATAGAGGAACTGTATCTCGACGCCGCCGATCCCGGCGTCCCGCATGGCTTCGAGCTGCAGCCGGATCTCTCGCTTTTCCACCGCGCCACCGTACCACCACCACCGGGTGTTGACCCGCGCTTCACGCGCGGGGTATTGAAGGCGTCTGATCGCGCCGCGTTCGCCCGCCATGTCCCTCACCCCTTGATCGCCTCGAAGGCGACCTGATCCTCTTCGATCTCGACGCAGATGACGGTATCGATATCCTTGGGCTGTTCGCCCGGCCACAGGATGCGCCAGCTGTGGTCGCCCTCGCAGGTGACGCGCTCTTTCAGCGTGAGTTCACGCCCGTCGGAGAGCAGGTACGCACGCTTTGGCGTATTGGCCATGTTGAGAAGGTACACATCCGGCATCTCCTCAAACACATGGATATAGAGCTTCCCGGGGCGGGATGTGAAATAACCCCAGTCTATGTCGTAGGGGTATGCGGGAACCGGCCGCGTGCCATAGATGCTCTCGCCGCACCGGGAGAGGAAACCGCCGATCACGCCGAGCACCCGCTCGCACGCCTCCGGCACGCGGCCCGCCGCGTCCGGGCCGATGTTCAACAGGAAATTGCCGCCGCGGCTGACCACCTTGACGAGGTTGCGAATCAGCTTTTCAGGGCTCTTCCAGCGCCGGTCAAAACGGCTGAAACCCCAGGTGTCGTTGATCGTTGCGGGCACCTCGAAATCACCCGGGTATGGCAAAAGCGGGATAAAGTTGTCGCCGGTGGTCATGTAATCGCCCAGGCCGTTTCCGATGCGCCCGGAGATCAGGCAATCCGGCTGCAGCCGCCGGACCAGCGCCTTGAGCTCCTCCGACTGCGCCTTGGTCATGCTCATGGGCGTATCGAACCAGATGAGGCCCACGTCGCCGTACTCCGTAAGAAGCTCGGTGATTTGCGGGATGCACTTCCGATCGAGGTAGTTTCGGAAATCCTTCCCTTCGTCCGGTACGCCCTCCTCGATGCCGTCCGGATGATGCCAGTCCTGCGCCTGCGAATAGTAAAAGCACAGCTTGAGGCCGTACCGGTCGCAGGCCTCGCGCAGCGCCCGCGCGGGGTCCCGGCCCCAGGGCGTCGCGTCCACCACGTTGTAGCGGTCGGCCTTTGAGCGGTACATCGCGAAGCCCTCGTGGTGCTTCGCGGTGAGGACGACGTACTTCATGCCGGTGTCCCGCGCGAGGCGCGCGATCCTGTCGGCGTCGAAGCTGTCGGGATTGAACCGAGACGCGAGCTTTTCGTATTCTTGCGCCGAGATACCGAGGTCGTGCATGATCCACTCGGCGATGTTGTTGGTTCTGACGCCCCGGTATTCTCCGGCAAGCAGCGCGTACAACCCCCAATGAATGAACAGGCCGAATTTCGCGTCCCGCCACCAGCTCATGCGGTTTTCCATTTGTTTCCCCTCCTACGGTTTTCCGGAAGGCTCGTCCAGCACCTGCAGATCGTACATGCGAATGTACTCGTGCGCGGCCAGTGCGAAGCTCAGCTTCTTGTCGCGAAGCGCCTCGGCCATCTCCAGGTGGTATGGAATGGTCTTGATCCACAGTGACGCCGCGCCTTCGAAAATGCCCGAATAGTCGTTGAGCGCATCCACCAGCGACAGCACCATCTGCGAGAGCGTGCTGCTGCCGCCGCAGTTCAGCAACTGTATGTGAAACTCGCGGTCCAGCGCGATTGAGAAGTCGCCCTCCTCAGCCAGCGCGTTCAGCTGCCTGCCAAGGTCGATCAGCCTGTCCAACTGCTCCGCGGTGGCGCATTGCGCCGCCCGCCGGATGGCCAGCGATTCCAGCCACATCTTGATCTCCAGCAGGTCGCGGTAGTCTACGCGAAGGAGCTCCATCGTAAGCGGCGGCTCCACCGACTCCCGCCGGACGAAGGTACCCTTGCTGGGCTCGATCTCGACGACGCCCTCCGACCGGAGCATCCCCAGCGCCTCCCGCACGGTATTGCGCCCGGTGGAAAGCCGCTCGGCCAGCGTCCGCTCCGACGGCAACTTGTCGCCGACGCGCAGGCCCTCCGCGCGGATGTACCGGCAGATCGCGCTGGACACCCGCACGTGCAAAAGGTCCTTCGAAACCGGTTCGATGCGCTGTTCGGACCGCTTCATGGCTTCACTCCTTCACGGCGCCCGCCGTCAGGCCCTCGACGACAAAGCGTTGCATCACCGCGAACATGGCCGCGGTGGGCAATAACGCCAGCACGCCGCCAGCCATCAGGACGCCCCATTTGACATCGTATTTTCCGATCAATGACTTCAGGCCTACCGGAATCGTCCACATGTCCGAGGTGCTGATGAAGATCGTACCGGCGATCAGCTCGTTCCACGCGCCGATGAACGCGAACACAAACACCGCGACGATGCCCGGGAACATGACCGGCAGCACAATCCGCCGAAGGCCCTGCCCCCTGGTGCATCCGTCCACGGAGGCAGCCTCCTCCAGCGTGTAGGGGATGCGCTCGAAGAAGCTTCGCATCGTGATTACGCAAAACGGCAGATTGACGATCAGGTAGTAGACGAACAGGCTGAACCGGGTGTTGATGAGGTTCAGCTTCGCGTAGATCAGGTACAGCGGGATGATGACGAGGATCCCCGGGATCATCTGCGTGACCAGAAAGAAAAGCAGCATCGCGCTCTTGCCGCGGAATGTATAGCGCGCCATCGAGTAGCCGCCCAAGATCGAAAGCAAGGTTATGCAGATCGCGGTCGCGACCGACACGATCACCGAGTTCTTGAGTATCTGCCCGTAATCGTACATCGAAAACAGCTGATTGTAGTTTTCAGCCGTGAAGCTTCTCGGGAAGTAGGTCAGGTTCTGCGCGTCGATAATCTCTGCATGGGTCTTGAACGAGGTGATCCCCATCCAGTAGATCGGCAGCACCACCGCCAAGAGAAAAAGCGCCAGAAGAACCACGCGTCCGGCCGCCATCAAACCCTTTATCAGCTGCCTGCGCACTAGAAATCACCCGCCCTATTATACTTGGTCCCCTGCAAAAACACAACGGCGTACACCGCAAGGATGACCATCAACAGCACCCCCAGCGCCGAGGCGAGGCCGAAATCGTAACCCGAGAACGCGCGCGTGTACATAAAGGACGGCAGCGTCTGGGAGTGGTTGGCCGGCCCGCCGCCGGTGATGACGACGATCAGGTCGAAGGAATTGAATATCCAGATCGTACGCAGCAGGATCGTCACGATGACGGTCGGCTTGATGTAGGGCATCGTGATCGAGAAGAAGCGCCGGATCGCGCCGCAGCCGTCCATGTCGGCCGCCTCGTACACGTCCGCCGGGATCGACTGAAGGGCCGCCAGGTTCATGATCGCAAAGAACGGCACGCCCATCCAGATCATCGCCAGCACCACCACCGTCAGGGAAAGCCCCGGCGTACCCAGCCACGCCAGCTTCTCGCCGGCCCAGCCGAGCTTTTGAAGGAGGTCGTTGACCACGCCGTATTCCCCGTTGAAGGACCAGCGGAAGATGAGGCCGATGACGAACGCGGAGAATGCCCATGGCAGGAACACGACCGCCTGGTATAGCCCGCGGCCACGGAATTTTTTACGGAGCGCCAACGCCAGCGTCATGCCCAGCGTAAACTGTCCCGCGACGCTGGCAATCACATAAACCAGCGAATTGCGCATAATCAGGCCTATGTCGGGGTCGGAGAACAGCTTCTGGAAGTTTGCGAGGCCGTTAAAGCGGATGGCGTTTGGCGCGGTCAGCTTGTAGTTCTGAAACGCCATGACGAAACTGTCGATCAGCGGGTAGCCGAACATCAGAAGCAGCAGCACCAAGACCGGCAGGATGAACAGATACGGTTCCGCCGCGCGGCGCGCGCGCCGGTACCTTAAGGGCCTCTTCCGTTCATAAGCGCGTAGAAGCGCGAACGCGATGACGAAAACGGCCGCTACCAACACCAGGTACAGGACAAGCTCGCTCATGGGAACCCTCCTTCAAAAAAGGCGGGGGAAGGCATCCTCCCCCGCCCCCGCGCCTAAGCGTATACCAGTCGGCCTTCCGCCGCTGTGCGCCATAAAGCCCACCGCGGCAGCAAAGAAATGGTTCGGACAGACATCAGCCTTCGCTGAGCGCCTTGGGCTGCTCGACCGCGGAACCCGGGTTGTCCACCAGGTACTGCTTCATGCGGGCCTCAAGCTCCCTGGCCACGTTGCCCAGCGAGGTTTCGGCGTCCTGCTGGCCCAAGAGGTACTTCTGCATTTCCTCGTGCATCATGCCCTGGTGCATGTCGGTGTAGCTGAACGGGCCGAACGCACAGGGTACGACCATCGCGGGGTCATTGAGCTGCTGCACGAACGCGGCGTAGTAGCCATCCGGGCCATAGAACGGGTCGTCGCCGACGGCCTTCTTGATCGGGATCAGGCCGGTCAACTTGCAGTATTCGATGTTGTTGTCGGGGCGGGTCAGGAACTGGATCAGCTGCCACGCCGCGTCGGGATTCTTGGAGGCGGCGGAGATCGAGTATGCGTAGGGCGAATTGACGGTGTTGTAGATCTTGCCGTCCTTATCGCTCTTCGGCATCGGCATGACCATCCACTGCTCGTCCTTCATGGTGGAGATGCAGGTGGCGGCGACTTCGGAGTCGTTGATCAGCGTGCCGGTCAGACCGCCGGTGAAGTTGTCCACCATCTCGACGAAGCCCCAGTTGATGGCGTCCTTGGGTGCGCAGCCATCCAGGTACAGCGCATTCCAGGTCTTGTAGGCTTCGACGCTCTCCGCGGAATTGAACAGTGCCGCGCCGTCGTCGGCATAGGCCTTGCCGCCGCTCAAGCTCTGAAGATACACGAAGAGCGGGTCAAACGCGCCGCGCGCGCCGCGGAACGAGGTGCCGTAGTGGTTCTTGGCGGGATCTGTCAGCTTGTGTACGGCGTCGAAGAACTCGCCGTAGGTCCATCCCTTCGCGGGATCCAGGTTCAGACCGGCTTCGGCCGCCCAGTCCTTGCGCACGTACACGCCCTTTACCATGACGCCGTCGGGCACGGTGTAGTAGTTGCCGTACAGCTCCTTCTCGCCCTTCCAGACGAGCTTGGTCACGGTGTCGGCGTATTCGCCTTCCGTGCCCTCGATGTAGCTGTTGAGCGGGAGCACCCAATTGGCGGCGGTAAACTGGCCAAGCCAGCCGGCCCAGGTGGTCATCACGTCGGGAAGCTGGCCAGAGGCGCCCAGGACCGTCAGCTTGTTGGCCGCGTCATCCCACGGCACAGATTCGTAGGTCACCTGGATACCGGTTTCTTCCTTAAACTTGGCGAAGGTGGTTTCAAAGTACTCCTGGCGGACGGGGCTCGGAGAAACATCGATGAAGCGCAGTTCGATCCCCTCGGCATACGCGGCGAAGCCCGTGAAGAGGCTTGCCATCAGTACGAGGCACAGGACGGTCCCCAGCAGTTTCCTCATGTGATTCCCTCCTTATCGTTTTGAACGGCGCGACCGCGCCGGTCAAGTCTCGTCAAGCGCCCGGGAGAGATCCGCGATCAGGTTGTCCGCGCCTTCGAGGCCGCAGTGCAGCCGGATCAGTCCCCGGTCGGGGTTCCCAAGGAATCGGATCTCCTCGTCCGAGGCTTCGTACAGCGGGCAAAGCGCGAGGCTTTCGAACCCGCCCCAAGAGCAGCCCTTGCCAAACAGGCGGAGCTTATCAATGAAGCGCACCGCGTCCTCGGGCGGGCGGTCCAGCACCAGGCTCATCAGCCCCGTATGTCCGCGCATCTGCCGCAGGATCAGTTCCCGCTGCGGATGGGACGGAAGGCCCGTGTACAATACCCGCTTCACCTTGGGCTGCGCCTCAAGCCATGTCGCCACCCGGAGCGCCGTGCGCTGGTGGCACTTGAGCCGAGCTTCCAGGGTTCGCAGCCCGCGCAGCACCAGCCAACCTTCCATCGGCCCCAGCACACCGCCCAGCCACTCGCGCATGTTCCGGATGATGTAGTCCATCCGGTCGCCGTCCCTGGCGATCAGAGCGCCGCCGATAAGGTCGCTGTGGCCGCCCAGGTATTTCGAAAGCGTGTGCATCACAAGGTCGATGCCCATCTCCAGCGGGTTTTGGTAAAGCGGCGTGGAATAAGTGTTGTCGATGTAGGTGACAATGCCACGGCGCCGGCATATCTCGGCGATGGCCCTGAGATCCACGACGGTGAACACAAACGTTGCCGGGCTTTCCAGGATCATGAGCCTCGTATTGGGTCGTATGGCGCGCTCGATTTCATCAAGATCCGTCCCGGTCACGAAGGAGATGTCGATGTTCAGGCGCGGGCCGCCGACGGCGGCCATGAAGCGTTTCACCGGCTGGTAAGCGTCCCGCATGCACAGCACGTGGTCCCCCGACTTGCAGGTGCCCAGGATCGCGCTGGTTGACGCGGCCATGCCGGAAGCAAAAACCGCCGCACGCGCTCCGCCCTCGAGCGCGGCGAGCTTGCGCTCCAGAAGGTGCGTGGTGGGGTTTCCGGCGCGGGTGTAGACGTAGCAATCATCGTCCGTCGCGTCGGCGTGCGCGTACTCCTCAAACGTTGGGAATACGTGCAGCGAGTTCAGATATACCGGTGGCGCGACCGCGCCGTAATGGCGCGCTCGGTCCTCGAAGGAATGGGTCAGGATCAACTGCTGCCGGTTGAGTTCCATGCTTTCACTTCCAACTTCTTACCGGAGTAACTGGTACTAAATTAGAACCGATTATGCGTACAGTATATCCGACACAACGCCAATTGTCAATACATCCGCTCCATTATTATCGCACCGCGCGCCGTTTTCCGCCGTTTATCCCTTGCTGTCGTTTCCATTGCCTGTCAAATTGATGCTTTCTGGGAACCGGTTTGAGCGCCCGCATTTGTATCGAAAGCCGTTTCGTCATAACGATCAAAATCAGGCCCTTCCGAAGTTTGTCAAAACACATTGACAAGCGTCTCCTTGTCTGCTATCAGGTACCCCCGTAAGGCGTCTCCAGGAAAAGCGGGAAAACCCGATCCGGCTTCTCTTCCGGTTTGTCGGGGAGGAGAAGGGGAAGATGAAGCGCTCCGTACCCCTGGCGATTGTGGGGAATGGTTCGGAACACTTCCGTTCCTTGCGGCGGCCATCGGTTTCACCGCATGCGCGGCTGATTCGACAGGGGTTTGTCGTGAAGCCAATACATCCTCCATCATTCGCAAATGATGAAGGATGTATGTTGTCGTCTTCTCCTTGGATTTTTACGTCTGCGCAATCTAAACTCGTCAGGGTGTGCCGGGCGGCATTCACGGGGTCGCCGTGCAAGAGACATCGGAAACCGAAATGGGCGCCGAAGCATGATGGCTAATCGAGATAATCGACGTGCTTCGTGATTTCGGAAACGACGCGGTCCTTTCTCTCATCGAACATTTTTTTGTTATTCGCGAAGAGATTGTTCCCCATTGTGTCAATGGAGACGATCAGCGGGCCGAAGTTCTTGACGCGCAGCACCCACATTGCCTCCGGCATGCCCAGATCCAGCCATTCGACCTCCTCGACCTCTTCCACCTGGCTCGCGGCGAGAACGGCGCATCCGCCCGGAAAGACGGCGTGAATCGCCTTATGGGTTTTGCAGCCCTCCGCCGTCTTGTCGCCCATTCCCCCCTTTCCGACGATCAGCTTTACCCCGGTCTGCGCGATAAACTCGCTCTCATATTTCTCCATGCGCATGCTCGTCGTGGGGCCGATGGAAACGACGTCGTACTTGCCCGTTTCCTTATTTCCCCGCATGATGGGGCCCGCGTGAAAGATCGCCTTCCCCGCGAGATCGACGGGAAGGGGCTTATTCTGCTTGATTAGGCGCTGGTGCACGTCATCGCGGCTTGTAATCAAATACCCGTTCAGATAGAGGATATCCCCGATCGCGAGGGATTCGATGTCTCGATCCTCGATCGGAGTCGTCAGCGTTTTCGTGCTCATAGGACCGCCCCCTTGTGCGATATCACTTCGTATCCCAACTTCGAATCGATTTTGATGAGCGCCCTTCTGTGTGCCCAGCAGCCGGTGGACAGACCGACGGCCAAGGTTGCCGGGTGGCGGCCCGCGTGCTCGATATGAACGCCCATGACGGAGCTTTTCCCGGTAATGCCTCCGGGGCCGATTCCAATTTCGTTGAGCCCTTTCTCAATCATGGCTTCCAGATCCGCTCCGCGCGTGTTGCCGTTGTGCGTTCCGATCGGCCGCAGCAGCGCTTTTTTGGAGAGCTTTGCCGCCACCTCAACGGAGCCGGCAATGCCGATCCCGACCAGAAGAGGCGGGCAGGCGTTGATTCCATAGGATATGATCTGGTCAAAGACGAACTTCACAAGGCCCTCGTATCCCTCCAGCGGCATCAGAACCTTGGCGGTTCCGGGAAGACTGCACCCGCCGCCCGCCATGTACATGTAGATGTTCGCCTCGTCGCTGTGCGGAACGATCTCCCAGTCGATCCAGGGAATCCGTGTTCCCACATTGTTTCCCGTGTTCTTTTCATCGAAAACTTCGACGACGTTGTGCCGAAGCGGAGCTTCGACCGTCGCCTTTTTTACGGCTTCGCGCAGGCAGTCCTCGATTTCATCGATCAGCGGAAAGCGGGAACCAACCCGCACAAAGTACTGGATGACGCCCGTATCCTGGCAGCACGGCCGGTCCAACTCGTCCGCCATTCTCAGATCCTCGTCCATGGCGTCGTAGAAAATCCCGGCCATGGGCGTATCCTCCATTGCGCGAAGCTCCTTCAGCTTCGTGCCGACGTCGTCGGGAAGGTGCTTGCCCGCGTAGGAAGTGAATTTCGCCATGATGTCTATGAATTGATCGCGTTGCGCCTCTCGAGTCATATTCACCTCTCCCTTGCCAATATGGCGGTCGTTCATTCCGTTTTAAGTATAACCCGGAAACATACATAGATCAAATACTTTCCGTTTTATTGAATCCATAGTATAATACCTATGGAATCGGCGAGGGAGGGATGCGTCATGGAAGACAGGGCTTTGATCTATCTTGAAAAAATCCTGGAAGAGGGGAGCGTCTCCCTTGCGGCAAAAAGGCTGTATATTGCTCAGCCGTCGTTGAGCCAATACATCAAAAGGATCGAAAACGACCTGGGCGCGGAGATATTCGAACGCAATGCAAGACCGGCGAAGCTGACGGCTGCGGGTGAAATTTTCCTGCAAACGGAGCGGAGTATCCATCAGCTTCGGCAGCAACGAAAAAGTCAGATAGACGACCTGCTTGAAATCAAAACGGGGCGCCTGACCATCGGCAGTTCAAACTACCGGAGCATGTATCTGCTCACGACGGTACTGCCCGTCTTTAAACAGCGATATCCCGGTATCCGCATCAACCTTGAAGAGGGCATTACCGAAAAGCTCGAGGAATGCGCGACGCGCGGGATTACGGACTTTTCCATCGTGCTATTGCCCCTGAGCGATCCGGAACTGACATACGAGGAACTTTTTCAGGAGGAAATCGTACTGGCGCTGCCGGCAAAGCACCGCCTGTGCAACGCGGAGGACGAAGAGGGGCAATTCCCACCGTACCCATCCATCGACTTTTCTCTTTTGAAAGAAGAATCCTTCATCGTCATGAAGAAAGGTCAGAAGCTGAGAACCTCGTTTTTCGATTTATGCCACGGCGCCGGCTTCCGGCCGAATATCATCCTGCAAACAGACAGCATGGCAACGGCGCAAGCCCTGGCCGCCGCCGGAGTTGGAATCACGATTATCCCGGATATTCTTGCGATGCACAATGAATTCCCGCAGATGCCGCGCTATTTTTCGTTCAAGCAGCATGTCCCCCCGCGCAGGGTTGTCGTGGCCTATTCCAAGCGCAGGCCGTTGACCGGCGCCGCCAGGGCATTCATACGGGTTATGAAAGAAGTGGTTGATACTTGGCCTGGCCGCAGCGCGCCCCTCGGCTCGAATTGCGATGATTTGCAATTTTGATGGAATGGACGCGAATGTCCGCGCCACAGGAAGATCCATGAAACAAAGAACATGTTCGCTGCTGCCGCACACCGAACATGTTCTGGGTGGCTCCTCAGGTGGGACTCGAACC